>JANYGW010000107.1 GCA_025359245.1 Massilia sp. | reverse complement strand
CGCCGCAGGTCGCGGCCAGCAGCGCGGCCGCGCCGACCGCCACGCCCGGCCAGGACCAAGCGAGCGAGCCCATGCCGGGGCGCTACCAGGTGCGCATGCCGCCGCCGGCGGAGCTCATTTTCGATGTCAGCCAGGGACCGGGCCAGACGCTGCGCGCGACGCCATCGCGCCTGTTGTGGGAGTCGAACGGCGAACATTACCGGCTGCGCTTCGAGAACGTGCCGGCGCCGGACGGCGGCGCGCCGACCACCTTCACCAGCCTGGGCGGCGTCAACGACGGCGGCATCGCGCCCGACAGCGCGCTCGAAGAGAGCGAAGGCGGCGCCAGCGCCGCCACCCGCTTCAACCGCGACGCCGGCCGCATCGAATTCGACAGCGGCGCCAGCGCCGCGCTCGACACCAGCGCCCAGGACATGGTGTCGATGCTGATGCAGCTGACCGGCATGGGGCTGGCCCAGCCGGCCCAGTTCCGGCATACGCTGTCGTTCCATGTCAATGGCGGCAGCGGAGCGCAGGTGGTCCATTTCGACGTGATCGGACTGGAACAGATAGCCGGGGCCGGCGGCGTGATAGAAGCCTGGCATTTGCGCCAGCAGACCAGGCCGGGCAAGGCCGGGTTCGAACTGTGGCTGGCGCCGGCGCTGGGCTGGTACCCGGTGCAGCTGCGCAGCAGTGCACCGAACGGCCTGGTCACGCTGCAGCGGCTGCGCAGCATGACGCCGGCAGCCCCCGCAGCGGCGCCGTGATCAGCCGACCTTGACCGCGTGCTCGCGCGTGGCGTGGAAGGTCAGCTTCGGCCAGCGCTCTTCGGTCAGGCGCAGGTTGACGTTGGAGGTGGCCAGGTAAGCGAGGTTGCCGCCCGCGTCGTAGGCGACGTTGTGCCCGAGCGCGGCCTCGAAATCGGCCAGCACGCGCTTGTCGTCGCCGCTGACCCAGCGCGCGCTGCTGATGCTGGTGCCTTCGAACACCGCGTCGACGCCGTACTCGTTGAGCAAGCGGCTGGCCACCACTTCGAACTGCAGCACGCCGACTGCGCCGAGCACCAGTTCGGCGCCCTGGACCGGCTTGAAGACCTGCACCGCGCCCTCTTCGCCGAGCTGCTGCAAGCCCTTGTGCAATTGCTTGATCTTCAGCGGGTTGCGAATCCGCACCGAGCGGAAGAAGTCCGGCGCAAAATACGGAATGCCGGTAAATTGCAGCATTTCGCCTTCCGAAAAACTGTCGCCGATCTGCATGTTGCCGTGGTTCGGCAAGCCGATGATATCGCCGGCGAAGGCCTCCTCGACCTGTTCGCGCGAGGACGCCATGAAGGTGACCACCGAGGACACCCTGATCTCGCGCCCGAGGCGCAGATGCTTGACCTTCATGCCGCGCTCGAAACGCCCCGAGCACACGCGCAGGAAGGCGATCCGGTCGCGGTGGGCCGGGTCCATATTGGCCTGGATCTTGAAGACGAAGCCGGAAAACGGCTGCTCGGCCGGCTCCACCACGCGCACGGTGGCGTCGCGCGAACGCGGCGGCGGGGCCCAGTCGACCAGCGCCGACAGGATTTCGCGCACGCCGAAATTGTTGATCGCCGAACCGAAGAACACCGGCGTCTGGATGCCCGCCAGGAAGCGCGCCAGGTCGAACGGATGCGAGGCGCCGTGCACCAGCTCCACTTCCATTTTCAGCTGTTCGATCTCGAGCGGGAACATCTGCGTCAGGCGCGGATTGTCGATCCCCTTGATCACCTCGAAGGCGCCGTCGGCCTTTTCCTCGCCGGCCTTGAACAGCATGATCTCGTCGCGCAGCAGGTGGTACACGCCGCGGAAGTTCTTGCCCATGCCGATCGGCCAGGTCACCGGCGCGCATTCGATCTTGAGCACCGATTCGAGCTCGTCGAGCAGTTCGAGCGGATCGCGCGTTTCGCGGTCCATCTTGTTCATGAAGGTGACGATCGGCGTATTGCGCATGCGGCACACCGCCAGCAGCTTGATGGTCTGCGCCTCGACGCCCTTGGCCGCATCGATCACCATCAACGCCGAGTCGACCGCCGTCAGCACCCGGTAGGTATCCTCCGAAAAATCCTGGTGGCCGGGGGTGTCGAGCAGGTTGATCACATGGTCGCGGAACTCGAACTGCATCACCGAGCTGGCCACCGAAATGCCGCGCTGCTTCTCGATTTCCATCCAGTCGGAAGTGGCATGGCGCCCGCTCTTCCTGGCCTTGACCGTGCCGGCCATCTGGATCGCGCCCGAAAACAGCAGCAGCTTTTCGGTCAGCGTGGTCTTGCCTGCGTCGGGGTGGGAAATGATGCCGAAGGTGCGCCGGCGCGCCACTTCACGCGCGATCGCGACCGGGGTGATGGCCTGGACCGGGGAGGAAAGGTCGACGCCCTCGGGGGGCGTCGACGGTGTTGCTTCATTAGACATAAGTGGCGGCCATCAACGGCTCTCGCAAAAAACCCTCGATTCTACCGGCTCCTTGCGAGTTCGTGTGAACTGCTTTCGCAGCCCTGCCCTTACTCCTTGACCTGGCGCCAGCCGGAACGGGTGGTGCCCTTGTCCGTGCCGCGCGGTCCGTTGCCGGTGATGGTATGCCCGTCGGCGGTGGTGGTGACCATCTTGATGATGCCGCTTGGCAGGCGGATCATGATGAAACCGACCGCCGCCGACGTGGCCGACAGGGTTTTTCCGGCCACGATGTCGGTGCCGATCTTCTCGGACGAGCTATTGCTGACGAAACTGCCGCTGCACACGTCCAGCTCGTACACGTTCGAGCTGCCGCCCACGCTGCAGGCCGACGACGAACTCGGGATGTTGGTCACCGCGACCAGCGTGCCCGACACCACTTTCGGGTCCAGGTTGACGCGTTCGCCGGCGTTCAGTTTCAAGTCCAGATACCAGCCAGCCTTGACCGACAGGTCGACGTTGTTGGCCGTGATCCTGTAGTAGTTCACGCTGGAGCCGTCGACGATTTCACTCAGCACCTGCTCCTGCAGCGACGTCCGCAAAGGCGTTATTTCCGTGGTCGTATCCTTGAGCCCATAGATGCTCTGGACCGCCACGTCGGCGACGTCGGGCAAGTCGAGCAGGCGGCCGGTGCCGAACACCACCACTTTTTTCGTGGAGACCGTCGTCACGCCGCTCACCACGGTGGACACCTTGCAGGTGGTGATGTCGGGGCGCGTGGTGATCGGCTGGGTGCTGCCGGTATTGCCCATCTTGTTCTTGACGATGGTGGCACTGGTCAGGTCGAAGCGCCACATCTGGCCCTGGTTGTCGCCGCCGTAGATATAGGTGACGACCGGGTCGTGGGTCGGATCGTTGGTGATCGCCGAAATCTTGGTAAAGCCGATCGGCGTGACCGCATCGGCCGCGCCGACGGCAATCTTCTGGCGCACGACCCCGGTGGCCGGATCGACCAGGAACAAATAGGCCTGGCCGGTGCCGGCCATGACGCCGTCGCTGCCCGAGACGTTGTTGTAGCCCGAGGTCAGGAACAGCGTCCACTGGCCGTTGAACATGCCGAACTGCGGATTGCCGAAGCTCAGGCCCAACTCAGGCTCGAAGTTGCCGCCGCTGCAAACGGTGCTGTCGGCGCACAGTTCCCACAGCGCCTTCGGATTGGTCGGGTCCGTCACGTCGAGCGCGTAGTAGCCGCGGCCGCCGCCATTCAGGCCGCCGACCAGGATGGTCTTCCAGACGCCGCCGATCTGAATGTCCGCCAGTTCCGGCGAGCCGTCGGTGGTGTACTGGTGGTTGGTGCCGTAGCGGATACTGGAGAGCAGGTACAGCTTCTTCATCGTGATGCGCGGCACATAGGCCCACATTTCGTCGCCCGTGGTCGCGTTGAACGCGTGCAGCATGCCGTCATTGGCCGCCGCAAACACCGTGGCCTGGCGGTTCTGGTTGGCCACCACGTAATCGTTGTAGCCGGTCATCGTGTACTGCTTGCGCGGGTCGCGCAGGAACGCCGGCTTGGACGAGGCGATATCGCCGAGCACGATCGGGATGGGCGACGTCAGCCCTGGCGGATTGTGGTCCGTCATGCTGTAGGCGCGCATGATGTTGTCGTCGGCATACTGCTGCTGGCCGCGCAGCCAGTTGATGATGTTGGCGCCGGTATCGAGCGTCACCTTGTCGGCCGGGCTCAGCGTCAGACATTGCGGCAGACTCGAGCATTTGGTGTCGAACCAGGCTTTTTCCGTGGCCGACATGGCCGCATACGTGAAGTTCTTCAGCGTGCCGTTGGTGGTGTCGAGCATTTTCAGCACCCGCGTGTCGGTGCTGGTGCCGACCTGGCGGCCCAGCCGGTCGGAGCTGAGCCAGACCGGGGTCGGCAAGACGTCGCCGGTGATGGTATTGATCTTCTTGTCCGACAGTTCACCATACCATTTCACGGTGGTGAAGGTATCCGAGAAAATATCGTTGTCCTGCTGCGAAATGTTCGGCGTCGAAGTCGCCGCTGCCGCCGCCGCGCCAACCGAACTTTCGATGTTCGCCAGCGCATCCTGCAGCCCGTTGATGACCGCGTTCGGATCGGCCGCGCTGAAATACTTGCCGTGCCCGTTGACGGCGGCGTGCCACAGGTCGTCGACCCGGGTCTGGTAGGCGGCCGAGCCGCTGCTGTCGCCGGCGGCCGGATCGGGCCACACATAGGCGCCGTTCGAATTCCACGGACAGCCGCTGCTGGCGCGGGTGATCAATTTGTAGAAGTCGCTGCCGACCACCGGACTCTTGTCGTATTTCGGGTCGTACGTCATGATGCCGTCCACACCCAGGCCCAGCGTGTAGGTCGTCATGTGCAGGCGCCGGTTGTCGCCCGTGCCGCCGGTGACCAGGCCTGGCTTGGTCCAGTCTTCCAGCGTCGGCCGCAGCGAATTGGCGCCGGCCGTGTAGGTATTAAAGCCGCCGTTGTACCAGTACAGCGCCACATCGGCCAGCGACGGCGCCGTCTGCGAGCGCGGATCGACGCAGCCGCTGGCGAGCAGGCAGTAGCGGTTGGTGCTCTCGACCTGGTCGTTGCTGTTGACGCCGGTGGGCGCGCCGCCGTTCCAGTAGCCGTCAGTGGTCATGAACACGAAATTTTGTTCGCACGGGTACTTGACCACTTCGGAACCTGCTGCCGTCGCATAGACCCCCTGGTTGGCGTACATCTTGCCGACCGAGTTCAAGGCCTGGCGCAGCGGCGTCGAATTGCTGCCGTCCATCGCATACAGGTAGTCATAGAAATCGCTGCGCGTGGTGCCCGAGAACGCCGCCGGCGGCGTGATGGTGCCTTCGGCAGCGGCCACCGACAGCGACACCACGCCCACCTTGAAGCTGGCGGTGACGGGGCCGAACGCACGCCCCACCGAGGTCTTCATCATCTGGTTGCGCGTCTTGTAATAGGCGTACCAGTTGGCGAAATTGGTCATTTCTTCGGCATACGTGCAGAAGGTCGCCGCCACGCAGTCGAGGCGATGGTCGTCGCGCGGATAATTACGGCCGCTGACGATGTCGGTCCGGACAAAGACGGCGTTACCAGCCGACAGCGGCACGGTGGTCAGGGGAATCGTGCCGTTCACCGCCGTGATGGCCCAGCCGGAGCGGCTCGCGTCGACCAGCACCGAACACTGGCCGATCGCCTTGCTGGTCGCTGCCGGGCTGCAATCGAGCGGCACGACGGCCACGATATTGTCGGCGCCCAGCGTGATCCCGAGGTCGCTGCATTTCAGCACGCCGGTCAACGTCGGGGTCCGCACGCATGCCGAGTACTGGTTGGTCAGGCCGGTCTTGTTGATGATCGACAAGGCCAGCGCATTGGCCAGCGTGGCCTGCTTGGTGCTGTTGGTGGTGCCGGTCGGTGCATTGACCGAGCCGCCGGTGATGACCACGCTGCCGGCCGCTTCGGTCACGCTGACGCTGGTGATGTTTTGCGACGTCGAGCCGGCCGTCACACCGACCGTGATGGTGCCGTACGAGGCGATCTGGCCGCCGTTCGGATTGCCGAAGCGCGGATAGATGAAAGCGCCGTTGTATTTGGCCTGGCAGGTGCTCAGCGCCGTGTCCGAGCAGTAGCGCAGCTTGGCCGGAAACGGCTTGCCCAGCGGCGCAGGGTCGCCGACGTTGGTGGTAGAACAGACCGTCAGGTTGGCGTCGCTGCACCATTCGGCCACATTGATGGTGTAGAAATACGCGTTGGTGTTGAATGACGACGCATTGCTGTAGGTATTGGTCGGGTAGCTGTAGGTGGCGCTGTTATAGACGCACACGTTCGGGCTGCCGCCGTTGCACCATTTCAGGTCCGGATAGCCGGTCACCAGGTTGCTCGCCGAGGCCGACGAATTCGACATGTTCCTGTTATTTTTGCCAAAAGCATCGGTGGTGACGCTGGTCCAGGCGGTGGTATTGGCGCTGGTCATGCTCGGATAGCGCGTGCCGTCCGCTTTCACCGGCGTCTCGTACTGGATTTTCGGATTGTAATATTGCTTGTTGTAGTCGCTGCTGGCAAACGGCGGATGGCCGATCAGGCATTTCTGCGTGCCGTCGGTCATCAGCGAGCCATCGCGGCAACTGGTTGAGTCATCAATGAAATCGGGCGTGAAATTCGACGCCATCGAGCCGGAGTTATCGTACAGCAGCATCAGATTCGGTTTGACCATGCCGGTGCCGGTCACGTTGAGCAAGGGCAGCTGGGCGATCTGGGTGGTCGCGGCCTGCGCGCCGGCCGAAGCCAGCAGCAGTGCCAACAGGGAGCTAAGGAGTTTCATGCGAATTCCGATCTTCAATTACAGCGTAAAGTTGCGCCGGCTGGTCAGCCGGGCCTTAAGCACCGATCATTACCACGAGTTGATTGACAACATTGCCGCCGCGCGGACCGGAGATGCGCGAGGTAATCACATAGTGCACTTGCGGTGCTGCGGGAAAAATAATGCTGTCGCCCACCAGGCTGGCGCCGACCGGCGTGGGCGCGGTGACATCGTCGACCGGCGCGGTCAGCACGCAATGGTTGGCCACCGGGGTAATCTGGTCATAGTTGCCGGGAAACGGGCACAGCCGATGAATCACGTACTCGACCGTGTTGCCGTTGTCGGTGACGCTCACCTTGTTGGTCCAAAACCCGCTGGCGCGCGGCGTCAGCGTGGTATCGAAGCTGGACGAATAGCCCTGGGCGACCAAGTCGGCGGCCAGCACCGACTTGTCGGCCTTGGCCTGGGTGCTGAGCCACTTGAAGCCGTTCACCAGGCCAATGTCGGCGGCCTTGCCGAGCGCGCTTTCATAGGCCGCATTGCCCGACATCATGGTCGCCGAATTCATCGACTTGAGCAGGAAGATGCTGGTCACCAGCATCATCAGCATGATCAACAGCATGACCGGCAAGGCAATGCCGCGCTGGCGTAACAGGGTCTGTTTCATGATAGCCTCAGTTCGGATGCCAGCCTGCATTGCGCAGCGGCACGATGGTTTCAAACACGCGGTAGCGGTAGCACTTCCAGTCGATCGGGTCGCCCGCGACGTCCACCGCGACGGTGATCGGCACCGGCGCGATGCCCAGCGGCGAGGCCGAATCGAACACCACCGGCTGGACCGTGGTGGCATTGCAGACGGCGCCGCCGCCGGCCGGACGTTCCGGATTCTTGCTGCGCGCCACCACGGCGATGCGCAATGCCGCCACGCGCGCATAGTCGCCATGGCTGCCGATCACGCCATCGTGGTCGGCATCGATCATGCTGGCCGACCACTGGCCGATCTGCAAGCCGTTGCTGGTGTCGTAGCTGGCCACGGAGCGCGTGTCGAAACCGTATTGCGCCTTGAGCGAGACCACGTTGTCGATCACCGCAACCGGGTTGACGCTGGCGCCGGTCAGGTTGGTGGCGCGCAGGCGCAGGAAGCCGTCGCTGACCGACCAGGTGTGAAACGCCAGCGTGGCGGCCGGGCCCAGGTTGAACACGCGCGAGACGGTCGGCGCAAACGCGGCCGGCGCCAGCGAGCCGGCGTAGCGGCCGGTACCGCCGAACGCCAGGCTCTGCTGGGCCGGCGTGGTCGGTTGCGTGGCCGGGTTGGTCGTGATCTGCGTGATCGCGCACAGGCTGCTGTCGGTGCCCGGCGCGGCGGCGGCAACGATCACGTCGTTCAACAGGAAGCCGTACGGCACGTCGGCCACGTTGATGCTGGTGCCGCCGCTGTACAGGTCCACCACCAGGCTGCCGGTCCCGGTCAGCGAACTGCCCGAATACAAGCTGATCTGGTCCGGGCCGAGCGCGCTCGGCTCGATGACCGCAGCGGCCAGCGGGTGTATGGTGGCGCCGCCGCGGGTCGCGTTGCCCAGCACGTAGCCGCTGGTGTCATGAAATTGCGTATTGCAGCCGACCAGCGCGGGATCGTTCAGGCCGAAGCCGGCCTGGCTGGCGTCGCTGGTGATCGAGAACAGCGCCAGCATGCCGTTTTGCATGCTGTCCGAACCGCCAACCGACGCTTGCTTGTTGCGCTCGCCGATCAGGATCAGGCGGGTGGCGAAGGTCAGCGCCAACAAGCCGATGACCAGGCTGACCATCATCTCGATCAGCGAGAAGCCGGCGCCGCGCACCAGGAACGGGCGGCGGCTCATTGGGCCCCCGCCAGGTGGGCGGTCAGCAAATGGGTATTGGCCGGATCGCCCGCCTTGCGGGTCCAGCTGATCGCAATATCGACCCGGTTGTGGGTCGTGCCCGCGGTCGGCGTCACTGCCACCGTCACGCTCGCGCCGGGGATCGCCGCCTGGGTTTCGGCGTACCATGGCGCCAGCCTGGTGCTCGGCGTGCCGGCCTGGGCCAGCACATATTGCGACAGGTTGAGCTGGTCATTGGACATGATGCCGACCAGGCTCTCGCTGGCCATCACGGCCTCGGCGCGCGCCGTGGCGTCGGACAGCGCACCGACCGAGCGCGCCTGGATCCCGATCGCGCCGATCAGGCCGATCGCCAGCAGCACGACGGCAATCAAGGCTTCGACCAGGGCGACGCCACGTTGTATGCGAAGGTTCTTCATGGCAATGGTGGACATCCTCTGGAATCATGAGCCGCAGCAAGCGGCAGGCATTTGCTGGCCATGCCGGACAAGGTGATGACGATGGCCGTCGTGGGGAAGGTCCGGCCGCCGGTGATGTTCGGCTTGAGCGTCAAGCGCGTCAGGCTGGACGAAAACGTCGTATCGACCCAGCCGAGCGGCGTAAAATACACCTGGCTGGCGCCGAGCGGAAGCACATCCTGGTCCAGGATTTCCGAACGCGGCATGCTGGGCGAGTTGCGCAAGACCGATTTGAAGCCGGCGCTGCCTTCCGGGTCGCCGGTCGCGATGGCCGACGTCGTCGACCAGGCGCCGCTGTCGAAGTCGCAGTTCACCGTGACGGTCGAGAAACACAGGTCGACCTGCCAGTCGTACTGGTTGGTGACGACGTTGTTGATCAACGTCAAGCGGCTCGACGCCTTGTGCTTGACCGCCTCGGCGCGGGCCAGCCGGAAGCCCTCCATATAGAATTCATTGGCGCTCTCGAGATTGGCGGTCAGGTACCAGCCCCCAAGCGAACTCATGCCGATCTTCACGGCGATGCCCACAATCACCAGCGTCACCAGGACTTCGACGATGGTGAAGCCGGCGCTGCGGCGCTGTTTTATTGGGTGCATAAGCCACCCTTGCGGTCGACCCAGCAGCTGCCGTTGGTGGTCCAGCCACCGGTCGGGGGCACGCCCGTGGTGACCTTGGCGCCGGCCTGGTTGATGGTATAGACGAAACCGTTGACCGGACCGGCGCCGGTCGCCGTCACGACAAAGGCGGTGGCGCTGGCACTGGTGAGCGTATAGGTAAAATTGGCCGTATTGGCCGGCATGCGCCCGCCGGCGGCGGCCGCGGCGTCGAGGCCGACGTAGGTGCGCGCATTGGCCCAGAACTGTTCGGCGCCGATCTGCACGCCGCTGAGGGCGCCGAACGCCTCGTTCAAGCGGCCCTTGGTCACATACACGCTATAGGCTGGAAGCGCGACGGCCGTCAGTATGCCGACAATGACCACGGTAATGAGGACCTCGATCAGGGTAAAGCCTTGTGCGGTGCGTTTCATCCTATTTCCTTCGTGAAAATTGTTGCTATGGAAGAATATTACTCGGGGAACCTGTCAGCAAGCTGAGAGCAGGCTGACAAAATGCTGACAAAGTCGATCTGTTTCAAATAAGCAACAACAAACCGGCTCACACCGGCGGGAACAGCACCGTCATCCGCGCGCCCTGCCCGGCCTGGCCGCCGACCCGGATCTCGGCGCGGTGGGCGGCGACGATGTCGCGCACGATCGCCAGTCCCAGGCCGCTGCCGGGCGCGGCTTTTTCGTCGAGCCGGGCGAAGCGCTCGAACACCAGGGCGCGGTGCTCGGGCGCGATGCCGGGCCCCGAATCCTCGACCACCAGCACGGCGCCGCGCTGGCCGCTGACCACGCGCACCGTCACGCTGCCGCCGCGCGGCGTGTAGCGCACCGCATTGTCGACCAGGTTGTCGATCAGGTCGCGCAGCTGGCCGGCGTCGCCCAGCACGGTGGCCGGCACCAGTTCGAAGCCGATGTCGATGCGCTTCCTGGCGGCCGCGTCGACGAAGACCTGGACCGCTTCATGCACCAGCACGGCCAGGTCGAGCACGTCGCTGCGCGCCTTGACGGCGCGGCTCGGTTCGGCCCTTGCCAGCGCGAGCAATTGGTTGCTATGACGAATCATGCGCTCATTGGACAGCAGCATCAAGTCGATCGAACGCTGGGTGTCCGGATCGGCCGCGTGGCGCGCGCCCAGCCACTCGAGCTGCAGCTGGATGCCGGCCAGCGGCGTGCGCAGCTGGTGCGCCATGTCGGCCAGGAAGTCCTGCTGGGCCTTGGCCCCGTTCTGCAGCTGCAGCAGCAGCGCGTTGAAGGCGGCCGCCACCGGCGCCACTTCGAGCGGCACGCCGACCGTGTCGATCGGCGACAGATCGCCCTGCGCGCGCCCGTCCAGCCGGGTGCGCATGCGCGCCAGCGGCAGCAGGCCGTTGCCGACCGCGTACCAGATCAGGCCCACCAGCGCCGACACGAACAGCGTCTCGAGCAGCAGCAGCGCGCGCACGATGGCGGCGCGGGTCTGGGTGCGCTTGCGCAAGGTCTTGGCGACCCCGATCCGGGCCGGGGCGGCGCCGTTGTCGGCCAGGCGCAGGTAAACCCGCACCGGCTCGCCGCGCATGCTGCTGTCGAAGGCGCCCTGGGAAGCCCGCGCCAGCGAGGGAAAGTCGGGGTCGCCCGCCAGCAGCCGGCCTGTGCCGCTGCGTACCGTGAAATAGACCGCATCGGCGTCGCCGGCGCGCAGCATCTGCTCGGCCTCGGGCGCGAGCGTGAAAGCGGCCGCGCCGGCGTCGCTGCGCAAGCGCGCCGCCAGCGCGCCGGTGGCGTCGACCAGGCTCTGGTCGAAGGCCAGCTGGGCCGGCACCCAGGCCAGCATGTAGACCAGGCTGGCGCCGGCCAGGTTGACCAGCAGGATAGGACCGATCAGCCAGCCCAGCAGGCGGCTGCGCATGCTGCTCATGCCTGCTGTTCGAGCATGTAGCCGAAGCCGCGGATGGTCAGGATGCTCATGCCGGCGTCGGCAATCTTCAGGCGCAGGCGCGACACGTACACCTCGACCGCGTTCAGCGTCAGGTCGCCGCCCCACGGCAGGATGGCGTCGATGATCTGCTGTTTCGACACCACGCGCCCGGTATGCTGCAGCAGGTATTCGAGCACCGCCCATTCGCGCACCGACAGCTCGACCGGGCGCCCGTCGATGCTGGCGCGGCGGGCAAAGGTGTCCAGCGTGAGCAGGCCCAGCGTCAGCAGCGCCGGCTTGGGCGCATTGCGCCGGGCCAGCGCCTTGACGCGCGCGACCAGCTCGGCCGTGGCGAACGGCTTGACCAGGTAGTCGTCGGCGCCCAGTTCCAGGCCGCGCACCCGGTCTTCGATGGCGTCGCGCGCCGTCAGCAGCAGCACCGGGGTGTTGCCGTCGCGCGCGCGCAGCCGGCGCACCACTTCGAAGCCGTCGATGCCGGGCAGGCCGATGTCGAGCACGACCACGGCCGCCTCGATGTGCTGCAGCATCTGGTCGGCCTGGGTGCCGTTGCCCACCACGTCGACCACCATGCCATGGCCCTGCAGCACGCGGGCCAGGCCGTCGGCCAGCACGGCATCGTCTTCCACCAGTAACACGTGCATACGGGCAATCAATTAGTTGCGGTAGGACCATTATGTCGCACCCGGGCCGCCGACACCAGCCCCGCCGTCCCGGCGCTGGCGGCCAGCCCTGCGCCCCAGTAGGACCAGGCCCACAAAAAGCTATGCAAACAGCCTACACAGGGGCGACTGCTAATCTTATGTTCGCCAACGGACTATGGCTATATTGTTCACATATCGTCCTGCCGCGTTGTGAAGGGCAGGCGTCCATGATGTCAAAGATAGTGAGGAAAATAATGAACAACACCCAACTTGGTGCTAGCGCGCACGATGCGCCTTCGGCAAACCAGATTCCCGCCACTGCGCAGGAGTTAAAAGTTGCGTCACGGCCCATTGTCAGCTTTAGCGGCACCCAGCAGAACGAATTGCTGGCCGCCCTGCCGCGCCAGGATCTGGAATCGCTGTTTGAGCACCTGGAACTGGTCGCCCTGCCGTTCGGCAAGGAATTGTTCGAATACGGCAGCAAACTGGACAATGTGTATTTTCCCACCACCGCCATCGTCTCGCTGCTGTACGTGATGGAAGACGGCGCCACCACCGAAATCGCCGTGGTCGGCCATGAAGGCGTGGTCGGCATGTCGCTGTTCATGGGCGAACGGGCCATGTGCAGCGCCGTCGTCCAGAGCGACGGCTACGGCTACCGCCTCAAGACCCAGTTCCTGCGCGACGCCTTCAACCAGGGCGGCGCGCTGCCACAGCTGCTGATGCGCTATACCAATGCGCTGTTCGCCCAGATGGCCCAGAACGCCGTCGGCGGGCGCCACAGCTCGATCGAACAAAAGCTGTGCCGCTGGCTGCTCGACCGCCTCGACCGCTCCGCCTCCAACGAACTGAAAGTGACCCAGGAACTCATTTCGATCATGCTGGGCGTGCGCCGCGAAAGCATCACGGCGGCGGCCGGCAAATTGCAGGACGACGGCCTGATTCAGTACCGGCGCGGCAATATCACCGTAATTGACCGTCAAGGTCTTGAGTTGTATGCGGGCGAGTGCTACAAGGTGGCAAAGACGGAATATGATCGGCTGCTGATGGATGTGGCACGCTGAGCGCGCCCTCGCGCGCCGCACCGTCGCCGACCGGTATCATCGCCGCCACGCAAGTGCCGTTGCCGTTGATGCCGCGCCGCACCTGCAGGCTGCCGCCGAGCAGCAAGGCGCGTTCGCGCATCCCCAGCAAGCCGTAGGATTTCGGTTTCGACGCGGCATCGGCCGCAATGCCGACCCCGTCGTCGATAATTTCCAGCGCCAGCATCTGGCCCTCGCGCATCAGCTGCACGATCACCTGGCGCGCGCCGGCGTACTTGGCAATATTGTTGAGCGACTCCTGGACGATGCGAAACACCGCGATCGCATGCATCGGACCAGCCGCGTCGACCTCGCCCTCGATCAGCACCTCGCACACCAGGCCGGTCAGGCGCGCGTATTCGCCGCAATAATTGTGCAGCGCGCTGGCCAGGCCCAGGTGGTCGAGCATGCTCGGACGCAGGTTGTCGACGATGCGCCGCTTCAGTTCGACCGTGTCGACCAGCGTGCCGCGCGCGCGGTCGAGCATGGCGGCCAGCTCCGGCTGGGCCGCGCGCAGGCGGTCGGCCACGGCGTTCAGGTCGATATTGATGGCGGTCAGGTTGGCGCCCAGTTCGTCGTGCAGTTCGCGCGCCAGGCGCGCCTTTTCCTCTTCGCTGACGCTGATCAGGTGGCGCGACAGCACCGATAGCTGCTCGGTGCGCAGCGCCACCATCGATTCCAGGTTTTCATTGGCGTTCTGCAGCGCGCGCTGGGTCGCCACGCGCGCATAGAAACCGCTGCGTATCAGGCGGTAGAACAGGCCCAGCACCAGGATCGCCATCGCGTTGATGCCGATCCCGAGCATGACGGCGTAGCGGTATTCCTTGTAGAAGGCGGCGCGCCCGGCATCGAGCAGCAGGTTTTGTTCGCGCACCATGACCGTCACCTGGAAGCCGATTTCGTCGAGCAAGGCCTTGCTGTCGCTGTTGGCGGCGATCGCCACGATGTCGCCCAGCCCGCCCTTCTGGAACACGGTCAGGATCTGGTTCATGCCGTCGAGCTTGCGGCTCACCAGGCTGTGCAGCTGGTTCAGGTTCCTGCGCTCGGCCGGACTGTCGGCCAGCAGCTGCTCAAGGGCGGCAAACTGCACGTCCATTTCGCTGGCGGCCGTGCGCAGCGGGCCCAGGTAGACGTCGTTATTCGATAGAAAATAGCCGCGCAGATTGCTTTCGGCATCCATCACCAGCAGGTTGATGTTCTGCAGTTTTTCCGTCACGAGCGCGGTCTGCGTCTGCGCCTGGCTGGCCGCCTTGAGCGAACCGAGATTGTGAAACAGGCTGAAGCCGTTGACGATCAGGATCAGCACGCAGAACAGGCAGACCACGGTCTTATAAAACGGCAAGCCTGCCTTGGCGGGAGGGTCGGTGGTGAAATACATCCTGTATCCTTATGCGCGCTGCAGAGCTGAGGCTTGAAGGCGATTATAGACCGGGAATTGCTGCGCTGCAGTCAAGCACAACCGTACTGCAGCGATTCAATCGAGCAGGTTGTTTTTCATTGCGTAATAGGTCAGGTCGCTGTTCGACTGCAGCCCCATTTTTTCCATGATGCGGGTGCGGTAGGTCGACACCGTCTTGATGCTCAGCGACAGCGCGACGCCGATATCGGACACCGTGGCGCCCTTGGCCAGGCGCAGGAACACCTGGAATTCGCGGTCCGACAATTCGGTATGCAAGGCGGTGCTCGGATCGCGGTCGAAGCTTTGGGCCAGCAGTTCGCCGACCGTGGAACTGACGTAGCGCCGCCCCTGGAACACGGTGCGCACGGCCATCTTGAGTTCCTCGGCCTCGCATTCCTTGTTCAGGTAGCCGTTGGCGCCCATCTTGAACAGGTTCAGCGCATATTGCTGGGCCGGGTAGCCGGACAGTATCAGCACCGGCAAGTTGGGCTGGCCCTGGCGGATCGTGCGCAGGATGTCGATGCCGCTCTGGTCGGGCATGGCGATGTCGAGCAGCAGCACGTCGCACATCTCGCGGCGTGCGATATCGAGGGCCTCGCGGCCCGTGGCGCCTTCGGCAACGACTTCAAAGTCGTCCGATGACGAAAAAATCTGCTTGAACCCAGCTCGTACAATTTGGTGGTCGTCACAAATGGCAACGCGTATCATTGTCTTCCCTTAAATTTTCCCTGGGATAGGAAAGAACCCGGGACTCTTGCCCGGCACTGCGCATCAATTAGTATTCTAGCACCCTGTCGGCTTTGTATAAGCACGGGTGAACGCGCGCAGCTTGCGCGCCGGTGATGCGGCCGACGGCAGCGGCGCGCTCGCGCTTTATGCCTGCGGCCGCAGCAGTGCGAGGATGGCGGTCAGCTCGAGGCGCAGCGTCGCATGGTCCGGGCCGGCCGGAAACGCGCCGCCATCCTGGCCGTCGCTGCCGTTCTGGCCCTCGTCGGCGCCGGCGTGCAATTCGCCGCCGCGACTGTCGAGCTTGTTGCGGGCGCCGCTGATGGTGAAGCCTTGTTCGTACAGCAATTCGCGGATGCGGCGGATCAGCAACACTTCATGATGCTGGTAATAACGCCGGTTGCCGCGCCGCTTGACCGGCTTGAGCTGGGTAAATTCCTGCTCCCAGTAGCGCAGCACGTGCGGCTTGACGCCGCACAGCTCGCTGACTTCCCCGATCGTAAAATACCGCTTGGCCGGGATGGCCGGCAGCACGATCAGATCAGTCTTGCTCGGACGATCATTCATAAGTCGCTTTTATGGCTGCTACACAGCACGCGAAACCGGGCTGGTTTCTTCGACCATGCCCTTGAGTTTCTGGCTGGCGTGGAAGGTGACAACGCGCCGCGCCGTGATCGGGATTTCTTCGCCGGTCTTCGGGTTGCGGCCGGGCCGCTGCGGCTTGTCGCGCAGCTGGAAATTGCCGAAGCCGGACAGCTTGACCGCCTCGCCCCGTTCCAGCGCATTGCGAATTTCGTCGAAAAACGTCTCGACCATGTCCTTCGCTTCGCGCTTGTTCAGGCCGACCTGTTCGAACAGCAGTTCGGCCAGCTCGGCCTTGGTCAAGGTCGGTAAATCTTTTTCCGCGTCCTGGCGCACCTTGGCGACCAGCATCGCGCGATGCAGGTCGGCCGCGAGTGCCGATTGGAGTACGGCGGAATCCACGTCGTTATTATTAATTTTCCAGCCCTGCCTTCGTTCTTGCTGCTTCGGGGGTTATGAACGCGGTTTTGCGTCAAGTTGCTTGCTCGCCGCCTCGATCAGCGCTGCCATCACGGCATCGACTTGATCGTCCTGCAAGGTAGTTTGAGTATCTTGCAAGCTAAAGCGGAAAGCAAGGCTTTTTTCGTCCGCTTCCAATCCTTTTCCCCGATATTCATCAAACAAAACAATGGCTTGCACAATCTTTCCAGCAGGATTTAATTGCAGTTCAGTATTAAATGCATCGACCAGATCCTGCGCCGCCACGTCCTGTTTGACCACCAGCGCCAGGTCGCGCGTGGCGCCGGGGAACTTGGAAATCTCATTATAATGGGGCACCAGACGTTGTTGCAAGGCAACCGCATCAACCTCGAACAGCACCGGCGCCTGCGGCAGGTCGTACTTCTGCAGCCAGCGCGGATGCAGTTCGCCGAGGAAGCCGATCTCCACGCCGTCGAGCAGAATCGCGGCCGAACGGCCCGGATGCAGGCCCGGATGGGCCGTTTTGACGAAGCGCAGCATGCGCGGCGCGAACATCGCTTCGACATCGGCCTTGACGTCAAAATAATCGACCGCGCGCGTCGGCAACGCCCATTGCTCGTCCTGGGCCGGACCGTAGGCGACGCCGCCGACCCGTTTCGGCTGGTCGAAACCGGCCACCGACAGCGGACCGTCCGCGGCCGCCGGGTTGCGCTTGAAGACGGCGCCCACTTCAAACGCGCGCACCCTGCCCGCCTTGCGGTTCAGGTTGTAGCGCACATTGGCCACCAGGCTGCCGATCAGCGACGAGCGCATCACGTTCATCTGGCTGGCGATCGGGTTCTGCAGCTTGATCTGGTCGGTATTGGCCGAAAAATCGGTTTCCCACTGCGCTTCGACAAAGCTCATGTTGACCACTTCCTGGTAACCCAGGTCGGCCAACTGGTGGCGCACGGCGAACAGCGAACGGGTATTCTCGGGCGCCAGGATGATCTGGCTGGCGGCCACCGGCGGCAGCGCCGGGATGTTCTCGAAGCCGTACACGCGCGCCACTTCCTCGATCAGGTCTTCCTCGATCTCGATATCGAAACGGTAGGACGGCGACGTGACCGCGAACAGGCCGGGTTGCTGCGTGAACGGCAGCGCCAGGCGCGTGAAAATGTCGGCCACCATGGCGTCGGTGACCGGCACGCCGATGACCCTCTGGGCGCGCGCCGTGCGCAGCTGCACCGGGTCGCGCTTGGGCAGGTTGACCACGTGGTCGTCAACCGGGCCGACCAGGGTGTGCGTGGTGCCGCAGATTTCGACGATCAGCGCGGTGATGCGCTCGATGTGTTCGACCGTGGTGGCGAAGTCGACCCCGCGCTCGAAGCGGTGCGCCGCATCGGTCGAGAAATTGAGGCGCCGCGCGCGGCCCTGGATCGCGTTCGGCCACCAGAACGCCACTTCCAGGTAGATGCTGTCGGTGTCGAGCGTGACCGCGGTCGAATCGCCGCCCATGATGCCGGCCAGTGATTCGATTTCCTTGTCGTCGGCGATGACGCCGAAAAATTCATCGATCTCGATGGTCGTGCCGTTCAACAGCTTGAGCGTTTCGCCCTTCTTGCCCCAGCGGATATCGAGCCCGCCGTGGATCTTGGCAAGGTCGAACACATGCGACGGACGGCCCAGCTCCAGCATCACGTAGTTGGAGATGTCGACCAGCGCCGACACCGGCCGCTGGCCGCTGCGCTCGAGGCGCTGGCGCATCCAGGCCGGGGTTTCGGCGCGCGCATTCAGGCCGCGGATCACGCGTCCCGAAAAACGTCCGCACAGGTCCGGTGCGCTGATCTTGACGGGCAGCGTTTCACTGCCGTTGACGGGCACGCTGCGGAACTGCGGCATCAGCAACGGAGTGCCGGTCAGCGCCGACACTTCGCGCGCCACGCCCAGCACCGACAGGCAATCGGCCTTGTTGGGGGTGAGCTTGATGGTGAATTTGAGGTCGTTCAGCGCCAGGTAATCGCGGATATTCTGGCCCACCTGCGCGTCCGACGGCAGCTCCATCAGGCCATTGCTCTCTTCCGAGATCTTCAGTTCCTTGGCCGAGCACATCATGCCCTGCGACTCGACGCCGCGCAGCTCGCCGACCTTGATCACGAACGGCTTGCCGTCCGCGCCAGGCGGCAGGATCGCGCCGGCCATCGCGCAGATGGCCTTCATGCCGACCCGCACATTCGGCGCGCCGCACACGATGTTGAGCAAGGTGCCGGTGCCGACATTGACCTTGCAGACGTTCAGGCGGTCCGCGTTCGGATGGCGCACCACTTCCAGCACTTCCGCGACCACCACGTTCGAAAACGGCGGCGCGACGGCTTCGACTTCTTCGACTTCCAGGCCGGACATCGTCAGCAGGTGAGCCAGTTCATCCGAAGTCATCTTCGGATCGACCATCGTACGGAGCCAATTTTCAGAGAATTGCATGTGTAGACCTCGAATTAGTTAAATTGCTTCAGGAAGCGCAGATCGCCTTCGTAGAACAGGCGCAGGTCGTTGATCCCGTAGCGCAGCATGGTCAGGCGCTCGAGGCCGGAGCCGAACGCGAAGCCGATGAACTTTTCAGGATCGAGGCCGAAGTTTTTGACCACCGTCGGATGTACCTGGCCGGCGCCCGACACTTCCAGCCAGCGCCCTTTCAAGGGGCCGCTGCCGAACGCGATGTCGATCTCGGCGGACGGCTCCGTGAACGGGAAATACGACGGACGGAAGCGCACCTGCAGGTCGTCGGTTTCAAAGAAGGCCTTGACGAAGGCGAGGTAGACGCCCTTCAGGTCGGCGAACGAAATGTCCTCGGCGATCCACAGGCCTTCGACCTGGTGGAACATCGGCGAGTGCGTCGCATCGCTGTCGACGCGGTAGGTACGGCCCGGCGCGATCACCTTGATCGGCGGCGTGTGGGTGCGCGCGTAGCGCACCTGCATCGGGCTGGTGTGGGTGCGCAGCAGCAAAGGCTTTCCGGTGCTGTCGTTGCCTTCGATGTAGAAGGTGTCCTGCATTGAGCGGGCAGGGTGGTTTTCCGGGCTGTTGAGCGCCGTGAAATTGGTCCAGTCGGTTTCGATTTCAGGGCCGTCGGCGACATCGAAGCCGATCGAGCGGAAGATCTCTTCGACCCGTTCCCAGGTACGCATCACCGGGTGGATGCCGCCCATCGCGCGCCCGCGCCCCGGCAGCGTGACGTCGATCGCCTCGGCGTTCAGGCGGGCCTCGAGCTGCGCGTTGGCCAGCGCATCGCGCCGGGCCGTCAGTGCGGTTTCGATCTGCACCTTGGCCGCGTTGATCAGCGCGCCCTGGATTTTTTTCTGGTCCGGGTCGAGTTTGCCCAGGCCCTTCATTTGCTCGGTAATCTGGCCGGTCTTGCCAAGGTACTTGGCTTTGGCGTTTTCGAGTGCGGCAGCGTCTTCGGCGGCGACAAAGTCAGCCTGGGCCGAGACGACGAGTTCTTCGAGGGAGTTCATGCGGATTCCGTTAATAGATGGCGCACACGCGCCACAATCAAAAACGGGGCACAGGTTTGAACCTCTGCCCCGCTTCTCGAGCCGCCCTGGGGCGGCGCTAACAATGATCAATGCTTACGCAGCGATCTTTGCCTTTACTGCGGCGACAATCGCGGCGAACGCCGGCTTGTCCATCACAGCCATATCGGCCAGGACTTTACGGTCCAGTTCGATCGATGCTTTCTTCAGACCGTTCATGAACACGCTGTACGTCACG
The DNA here is from genome assembly GCA_025359245.1 of Massilia sp. Taxonomy (GTDB): domain Bacteria; phylum Pseudomonadota; class Gammaproteobacteria; order Burkholderiales; family Burkholderiaceae_D; genus Telluria_A. The sequence continues at coordinate 13,929 of JANYGW010000107.1, read as the reverse complement.
CCATGCTGACGTGCAGCGGCGTTGATACGGGCGATCCACAGGCGGCGGAAGACGCGCTTCTTGTTGCGGCGATCGCGGTAAGCGTATTGGCCAGCGCGCATGACTGCTTGCTTGGCAACGCGGTATACCTTGCTGCGGCGACCACGGTAGCCTTTAGCTTGAACAAGAATTTTCTTATGACGGGCACGAGCTGTAACCCCACGTTTTACTCTAGGCATAGTAACTCCTTAAATTGAGTGGTGAGATTAAGCAGACGGCATCATACGCATGACGGAACGTACATCCGCAGCGTCGACGTTCGTGATTCCGCGCAACTGGCGCTTGCTCTTGGTGGTCTTCTTGGTCAGGATGTGGCGCTTGAAAGCGTGACCCGCTTTGACGGTTCCACCTGGACGCACGCGAAAACGCTTCTTCGCGGAGCTTTTGGTCTTCATTTTAGGCATAGTAGTTCTGTCCTTGGGACAGCTCCAGTAGCAGGATTGCAGGTGGCAGCAACGCGCTGCGCTTAGATGCCTGCTTTCACATTGGTCTTCGTTCCTTGCGGAGCGAAGCCGAAGATTTTAACACAAATCCTCGTAGAAATGACAAAGGCCGATGAGAAAACCCATCGGCCCTTGCATTGCCCTTACTTGAAGGGCCAAAGCCGAGGGGTCAGACCCCGGTGGTTCCGTTGGGGGCCTGACCCCGATTTAGAGCCGCTGGCTGCAAATCGGGGTCAGACCCCTAACTGAAACACCGGGGTCTGACCCCTCGCTGTCAATATGATACGCTTTTACTTCTTTTTCTTCGGCGACAGTATCATGATCATCTGGCGACCTTCCATCTTCGGGAACTGCTCGACCTGGCCGTATGGCTCCAGGTCTGCCTTCAGGCGTTCGAGCATCCGGAATCCGATATCCTGGTGGGCCATCTCACGGCCGCGGAAACGCAGCGTAATCTTGGTTTTGTCACCTTCGTCGAGGAACTTGATCAGGTTACGCAGCTTGATATTGTAGTCGCCATCATCGGTACCCGGACGGAATTTGACTTCCTTCACGAGGATGATCTTCTGCTTCAATTTCGCTTCGTGGGCCTTTTTCTGCTCCGAATACTTGAATTTGCCGTAGTCCATCAAGCGGCAAACCGGTGGCTGCGCGGTTGGCGCAATCTCCACCAGGTCGACGTTCGCTTCTTCGGCCAGACGAAAAGCCTCAGCCAGGCTCACAATGCCAAGCGGCTCGTTTTCCACCCCGGATAAACGCATTTCGGGGGCGGTGATTTCGCCATTGATGCGATGTGACTTGTCAGTAGCTATGTTGTTTCCTTTTAATGTCTGATGAATAAGCCGCGCTGACGAGTTGCCTCGTCAAGCCTTGGAATCGATCTCGAGTTTCAGACGTTCCACGAGGGCATCGATGGACATGGTTCCCAATTCGACATTGCCTCGTGCGCGCACGGCCACAGTGTTGGCATCCCGCTCTTTGTCGCCTATCACAAGGATATACGGCAGTTTTTGGACGGAATGTTCGCGTATTTTATAGGTAATCTTCTCATTCCGCAAATCGGCTTGAACGCGGTAGCCCAATTTACCCAGCCGCGCCGTCACTTCCTTGGCGTAATCGGCCTGCGCATCCGAGATATTCAGCACCGCCACCTGCACCGGCGCCAGCCACAGCGGCAAGGCGCCGGCGTAGTTTTCGATCAGGATGCCGATGAAGCGCTCGAGCGAACCGACGATCGCACGGTGCAGCATGACCGGCACCTGGCGCGAATTATCCATCGCCACGTATTCGGCGCCCAAGCGTTCCGGCATGAAGAAGTCGACCTGCATGGTGCCGACCTGCCATGGACGGCCAAGGCTGTCCTTCAGGTGGTATTCGATTTTCGGGCCGTAGAACGCGCCTTCGCCGGGCAGCTCGGTCCATGTCACGCCACAGGCGCGCAGGCCGGAGCGCAAGGCTTCCTCGGCCTTGTCCCATACTTCGTCGGTGCCAATCCGGTTGTCCGGACGCAGCGCCAGTTTGACGTCGATATTCTCGAAGTGGAAATCGGCATACACCTCCATCGCCTGCGTGTGGAAGGCCACCACTTCCGGCTCGATCTGCTCATCGGTGCAGAAGATGTGGCCATCATCCTGCGTGAAGCCGCGCACGCGCATGATGCCGTGCAGCGCGCCGGACGGCTCGTTGCGGTGGCACTGGCCAAACTCGCCGTAGCGCAGCGGCAGGTCGCGGTAGCTGCGCATATTGCTGTTAAAGATTTGCACGTGGCCCGGGCAATTCATCGGCTTCAGCGCGTACGAACGGTTTTCCGACTCGGTGACGAACATGTTCTCGCGGTAGTTCTCCCAGTGCCCGGTCTTGCCCCACAGGCTGCTATCGAGAATTTGCGGCGCCTTCACTTCCTGGTAGCCGTTGACCTGGTACTTGTGGCGCATGTACTGTTCCACCTGCTGCCAGATGGTCCAGCCCTTCGGATGCCAGAACACCAGGCCCGGCGCCTCTTCCTGGAAGTGGAAGAAGTCGAGCTGCTTGCCGAGCTTGCGGTGGTCGCGCTTTTCCGCCTCTTCCAGGTTGTGCAGGTACAGCTCCTGGTCTTCCTTCTTGGCCCAGGCCGTGCCGTAGATGCGGGTCAGCATTTCGTTCTTCGAGTCGCCGCGCCAGTACGCGCCGGCCACCTTCATCAGCTTGAACACTTTGAGCTTGCCGATCGACGGCACGTGCGGGCCGCGGCACAAGTCGGTGAACGCGCCTTCGGCATACAGCGACACGTCTTCGCCGGCCGGAATCGAGGCGATGATCTCGGCCTTGTAGTTTTCGCCGATCGACTTGAAGTAGGCCACTGCCTCATCGCGCGGCATCACGGAGCGCGTGACTTTTTCATCTTTCTTGGCCAGCTCGTTCATCTTCTTTTCGATCGCCACCAGGTCTTCCGGCGTGAACGGACGCTTGTACGAAAAATCGTAGAAGAAGCCATTCTCGATCACCGGGCCGATCGTCACTTGCGCTTCAGGGAACAGCTCCTTGACCGCGTACGCCAGCAAGTGCGCGGTCGAGTGGCGGATCACGTCCAGCCCTTCCGGATCCTTGTCGGTGATGATGGCCAGTTCGGCGTTCTGCTCGATCAGGAAGGAGGTATCGACCACCTTGCCGTCGACCTTGCCGGCCAGGGCCGCCTTGGCCAGGCCGGTGCCGATGCTGGCAGCAACCTGGGCTACGGTGACTGGACCATCGAACTGGCGCTCGGAACCATCGGGAAGTCGGACTGAAACCATGCTGTTCTCCTGAACATAAGACTGACTAGTTTAAAACAAAAACGCGGACGAAAAAAAACGCGGGCTAGCCGCGTTTTTCTTTTTCGTAGAGCAAAAGGAATCACCTCGACTAGTGCCGCTGGAACAACTCCGTCGTAGTTCGCGGTGTCATAACCATGATGCCTTTCTCACTCTTACTTTTACTGCTTGTCTGGTGGGCGGTGAGGAATTCGAATCCCCGACCCCTTGGATGTCGACCAAGTATTCTAACCAGCTGAACTAACCGCCCGAAGACCAGCATTATAGAGAGGCGTTCCGATAAAAACAAGGGCTTTTTTTACGCCTTCTTTTAGCACCAAGAAATCTATTACACTTTGCCCATGCCATCAAATATACCACCCTCCCCCTCCGCCCATTTACATGCCCACCACGAGGGCGATGCCAAGCATTTGCACGTGGCCGAAGAACGCAGCCAGAACACGCTGATCTTCGCGCTGGTGCTCACGCTCTGCCTTGCCGTCGTTGAAGTGATCGCCGGCGTCAGCTCCAATTCGCTGGCGCTGATATCGGACGCCGGCCACGTCGTGACCGACGCCGCCTCGCTCGGCCTGGCCTTGCTGGCGCAACTGATCGCCAAGCGCCCGCCGTCGGCGCGCCACTCGTTCGGCTTCGGCCGCGCCGAGGCGCTGGCCGCTTTCGTCAACGGCCTGGCCATGCTGGCGGTGGTGGCATGGATCTTGTACGAAGCGGTGCAGCGTTTTACCGCGCCCAGTCACGTGCAAGGCGCAATCGTCTTTATCGTGGCTGCCGCCGGCCTGATGATCAACCTCGGCGTGGCCTGGCTGCTCTCGCGCGACCAGGGCAGCCTGAACACGCGCGCCGCGCTGATCAATGTCATGGGCGACCTGCTCGGATCGCTCGCTGCGCTGGCCGCCGGCGCCGTCATCTACCTGACCGGCTGGATGCAGATCGACCCTCTGCTGTCGGTGCTGGTGTCGCTGCTGATCCTCAAGACCACCGTCGCGATCCTGCGCGAGTCCTACCATTCATTGATGGAAGGCGTGCCGCATGCGATCGACTACCTGAAAGTGGGCGAAGACCTGGCGCACATGCCGGGCGTGCTGTCGGTGCATGACTTGCATGTGTGGGATATGTCGCCGGGCCAGCCGGCCCTGATCGGCCACCTGGAAATCGGCAGCCTGGCGGAGTGGCCGGCGGTGCTGGCCTCGGTCAATGCGATGCTGCTGGAGCGGCATGGCATCGACCATGTGACCTTGCAGCCGGAAGCGCACGACTAGCAGCGCACAACAGGGCGCCACACCGTTGCCGGCGTGGCGCGGACCGGCTAGTCGGCCTTGTTGGCGATGGTCGCCGTTGTCGCAGGGGCCCCAGCTGTCGCCATGATCTTCCATTTTTCGGACAGTGCCATGTCTTTCGGCACGCCCTGCCCGATCGAATACAGATAGCTGAGTCGGTCGGCGGCGCTCGTACTACCCGCTTCGGCCGCCTTGCGGTACCAGACGGCCGACTTGTTGAAGTCGCGCTCGACGCCACGACCGGTGCGCAACATCCCCGCCAGATTCACTTGCGCCGACACGCTGCCGGCGTTCGCCGCTTTTTCGAACCAGGCAAATGCCAGCTTCGCATTGCGTGGCACGCCATTGCCTTCGTCATACATGATGGCCAGGTTGTTCTGGGCCGCCATGAATCCCTGGTCCGCCGACATGGTCATCCATTTGAACGCTTCAGCCTTGTCGGCCGGACCGCCCTTGCCCATCATGAAGAACAGCGCCAGGTTGAACTGCGCCATCGCTTCGCCTTGTGCGGCGGCCTTGCCGTACCAGCTGCGCGCGAGCACCAGGTCGGCCGGCACGCCATTGCCCTTTTCATAGAAGCCGCCAAGACTCAGCTGGGCCGCCGCGTTATTTTCGTTGGCCAGCTTCTGGTATTCGGCCAGCGTTTTGGCGCTCACCACCTGGGCATACACCGATGAAGCGAGAAGAAAACTTGCAACAACCAACACTGACCGCATCACCCGCTTAGACATATTGCCCCCGATTGAAGTAGACGTTCATACATATACGTGCATATATATGGATTTAGTGTACGTCGGCAATTGTGTTATGTCTTGCCTATCTTACTTGTCTTGTGGTAACGGAACAACAAGCCCCACAATGGCGCGACCAAGGGGAGGAAACGCACCGGCAGCGGGCGCCAATCGGCCCGTTCCAGGCGTTTCTGGTGCGCGTTCAGGCCTGGCGCTGCGGGCTGCGGCGCCGACTGATGATGAAGACCAGCAAGGCCAATAAATTGAGCCCGAGGCTGGCAAAGGCGAGCTTGGTCAGGCGCGCGACAGCCTCGTCGGACGATGCGTTATTGGACTGGAGCTTGAGCATTTCGGCGCGCACCCATTCGAGCGAGGTCGGCTCGTATGGCGTTGAACTTTCCAGGACCAGCGCGGTGCCGTCGAAGGCCAGCCGCACCAGGTGGTCCTTGGCCAGGTCGAACGGCAGCTTGACCACGAGCGGCTTGGCAATGCAATTGCTGAGCGTCAGCTCGGCCTGCGTTTTGCCGATTGGCGCCACGATCCGGTAGCCGAACGGGTTCTCGCTATTCGCCGCGTGCTCCAGGTCGGCCGATTCGCTGTACTGCGTTTCGCCGTTGGAATTAAACCAGACGGTGCAATTCTTCTTTGGATCATAAGCGGCCGACTTTGGCGCGGACTTCAGCGTCAGGTCGATCCAGCCATGGTCGCCCGCCAGCACATGGTTGCGCCGCGCCTCCGACATTTCTGCCCGACAGCCGGCACTGCTCAGCAAAACTGCAAGCGCCAGGGCGTTCGTCACAACCCGCATGCCACTGTTCATAAGACCTTTCAAGGTTTGCATTTCAGTGAGAAATCCAGGTGAAAATGTTCGTCATGGCGCACCCATGGCTTGCCGACCATGAATGGTAATTGCTCGCGCAGGTAGGGCCCGCGCGGAGTCGCAAACAATTGCGGAAGAAATTGGCGGTCGATGATGACATTCGAGATCGTCACGCCGCGCGCGGCGGCGGCCAGCGTGAGTTGGTACAGGTGCTCGGCCAGGGCCGGAAAATCAATATGGTACTGCTGGTACTGCCCCTTGGCGTCGAACTCGATGTCGTACCCAAAATGATTGAGCACCGACGCGGGCAAGATGGCCGAGTCGCCCGCCGCATCGCGCACCGGAACAAAGAAATCCACCGACAAGCCGTTCTGGTGCGTCTTGTGCGGCTTGAACGGGCCGCCCGCCGCCAGCCCGGTCTCGCCGTACACGAACTTTGTCGACGGCAGCGCTGTGGCCAGGCGCGCATAAGACGCAAGCACGATATCGGCGACGGTCGAATGCAGATACGTGCGCCCGGCCGCTGCCGCGACGGTGCTGTAGGCCGAAAAATTGGCGCCGCCGAGGGGCAGCCTGACTGCCTGTTCTAGTCGGCCATGACTGGGCGTGCCAAAGCACTGGCTCGCGGCCAGGCTGCTGCCGCCAACCAGCAGGTTGCCCGCCGTGGCGAGCAGCATCGCGCGCGCCGCGCACCTACCCACGCGCCGGAGCCGACGCGAGGTCGATGCGGCGCTGGATGCGGGCCGCTTCGGCGCTGTCGCCGGCAGCCTGGGCGCGCTTGAGCGATACACCCAGCCACAAAAGCAGCGGACGGCGCCAGCCCTGGGCCGACGCGGTCTGCGTGGCCAGCGCGATGTCGGCCGGCGTAATGCGCTGCGCCTTCATCAGCACGCCGGCAGCAACTAGCTGCGAGAGCGGATCGGTGATCGTGGCCAGCCCGGCCTTGCCCTGCACGATGGCGCGCTGCTGCTCCGGCAGCAGCATGGCGTCGAGTCCCTGCCAGCGGCCATCGAGGTAGGCCGCATAGGCATGCTCGGCAGCCGTCGCATCCTGGGCTACGGCCGCGAAGCCGGGACAGTTGTCGTATTCGAGGCTGGCCGCGCGCGTGGCGCAGCGATACAGCTCCGCATGCGCGACCAGGTCGGGGCGGCCGGTGCTGGCCATGTCGCGCCGCGCGCTGGCAAACTCGGTGTCGGCGATCCCGGTGTCGCCCTTCAGGTACGCATCGCTGAAAGCGGTCAGCGAACTGCTGGCGTTCGATTTCCACGTCGGCTGCACCGGCTTGCTGCCGCAGCCGGCCAAGGCCAGTGCGGCCAGTCCGATCAAGGCGATATTCTTCATGGCAGTTTAAGCTCCGTCTCGCGTGCGAATGGCCACTTGCGGTTGATTTCATCGATCAGGCGGGTCACCTTGCGCAGGCTGGCATCGACCTCGCCGCGCAGCGCGCCCAGGTCCTTGGTCGCGACCTTCGCGTTGCCCGCCACTGCCTGCGCTTCGACCAGCACCGCATCGACTTTCTTCAGGCTGTTGCTGGCGTCCTTGAGCACCACGTTCAACTGGCGGATCGTGGTTTGTGCGTCGTCCATGACGCCGTCCTTGCCGAATACCCGCTGGTCGGCCTTGGCCAGCAGCGCGTCGACCCGCTCCAGGGTGCGCAGCAGCTTGCGCGCTTCGTCATCGCTGCCGAGCGCGCCGCCCAGCAGGCCGTACTTGCCGCCCAGCCGCGCAGTGGCGGTCTGGATATTGGCCAGGCTGGTGTTGATGGCCGAGTCGCTGCTGGTCATGCTGTCGAGGTTTTCCAGCAGCGTGCGCGCGCTGGCCACCAGCTTGGGAATCTCGGCGGCGGTGTCGCCTTGCAGCACCGTGCGGGTCGCATTATCTGCCAGCGGCGGGTCGGTCAGGATGCCGGAGTAGGCGCGGATCCGGGTTTCGCCGACCATGCTCTTTTCCATCGTGAACACGCTCGATACGCGCAGCCATTTGGCGTCCTTCTGGTTGACGTCGACCAGGATACGGGCCTTGCCGTCGGGCGCCAGTTCGACCCGCTGCACGCGTCCGATCGGAAAGCCGGAGAACGTCACGTCCATGCCGGGGATGACGCCTTCCGAGTCTTCCGACACCAGCACCAGGCGCTGCGTATTTTCGAACACGCCGCGCGCGTACATCACGTACAGCAGGAAGGTGATCACCAGCGCCGTCATCAAGACCAGCAGGATCACCGCCTTGACTTCGACGTGGGCCACCGGTTCGGCGGGGGCTGCAGCTTCGGATTCGGTCATGCGCTTTCCTCTCAGATGTATTTGACGGCCAGCGACGCGGCCTCGATAACCAGCAGGACGAACAGCAGCCGGATCGCGCCCGGCTGCACGGTGGAAGACGAGCGGCGCCCGAAACGGTGCACTTCCAGGATCGCCGCGGTGGGGATCACGGCCACGGCCAGGCCAAAGAAAATCGTCTTGAAGATGAAGCCGATCGTCACCGCCGGATTGAACACGCGGCCCACGGTGCGCGTGTATTCAAGCACGCCCCAGGGCGAGTTGCCGTACACGCTGACATAGGCGAGGATCAGCACGATGACGCTGCTGACCATCGCCAGGCTGAGGACCGCGAACGCGTTCGCGATCACCTGCGGCACCAGTTCGCGGCGCAAGCGGTTTTGCGCGTCGGCCGAGCGTTCCGATGGGGTCGACGACGCTGCCAGCACGGCGCGCGCGTCGCCGCTGTTGAAGGCCAGGCCGGCGCGCAAGGCGACGAACATGGCAGCCGTCAGCGGAATCAGTTCGAGCACCAGCACCCGCACCACCATTTCGAGCGCGTAGCGCGACAGGCCGTAGCTGAGGGCGGTGACGACCACGATGCGGATCAGCACCAGGCTCACCAGCGCCGCCAGCAGCGTGAACCAGGGCAGCACCTGCCAGGTGCTGGTGTAGATGTGGCGCGAGGTGGCGATGCGGTTTTCGCGGTTGTAGGTCGACGGCGAGAATGCCATCACCAGCGCGATCGCGCCCAGGTGGACCATGTACCACCAGCTGGCCACGAAGCGCAGCAGCAGCGGGGCCCATTTGCTGGGTTTCAGGGTGAGGAAGGTGTTGGGGCGCATTCAGGCGCCAACCCTGCTCATGCTCAGTATGGATCCCCGCGTGCGCGAGGATGACGGGCCAGCGGCATGTCGTCCTTGCGCAGGCGAGGACCCATAGCACCTGTGATTAGCGCTGGCCATCTTAATGCCGCCGCGCTTCCTGCACACCGTTCACTTCCATGATCGCCAGCAGCGCCTTCTGCAGCTGCGCGGTCGAGCCGATTTCCGCCGTAAACGTCATGCGCGCCTGGCCCTTGGCGCTTTGCGTGTTGACCCCGATGACATTGATCTTCTCGCGCGAGAACACCTCCGAAATATCGCGCAGCAGCCCCTGGCGGTCGCCCGCCAGGATGAACAGGTCGACCGGATACACGGTGTCCTGGCCAGTGCGGCCCCAGTCGGTCTCGATCACCCGCTCCGGCGCCTTCAGGCGCATCTCGGCGAAGTTCTTGCAGGTGGCGCGGTGAATCGACACGCCCTTGCCGCGCGTGACGAAGCCGACGATGCCGTCCGGCGGCGCTGGCTTGCAGCACTTGGCCAGCGCCGTCATCAGGCCCTCGGTGCCGACCACCAGCACACCCGACTTGGCGCCCTGCTCGACGCTCGATGCGCGGCTCTTGTTGAGCACCACAGCGTCTTCCGGCTCGACCACTTCGCCGGTGTCGTGCAGCGCCTGTTCGACGTGGCGCAGGCTGAATTCTTCCTTGCCGACCGAGACGAACAGGTCGTCGACCTTGGCAAACCCCAGCTTGTGCGCCAGCGCCTCCAGGTTGACCGCGGTCTTGCCTTCGCGCTGCAGCGATTTCTCGACCAGCGCGCGGCCGTGCGCCAGCGTCTCTTCCAGGTCGATCGCATGGAACCAGGCCCGCACCTTCGAACGCGTGCGGGTGCTGACCGTGTATTCGGGATTGAGCCAGTCGCGCGACGGGCCGGCCGTGCCGGGCGCGCCCTTGGCGGTGATGATCTCGCAGGTCTGGCCGCTTTTTAACGGCGTATTCAAGGGCACCATGATGCCGTCCACGCGCGCGCCGCGGCAGCGGTGGCCCACTTCGCTGTGCAGGTGGTAGGCGAAGTCGATCGGCGTGGCGCCCACTGGCAGCTCGAGCACGCGCGCCTGCGGCGTCAAAACAAATATACGGTCGTCCAGAGTAGTGGACTTGAGCTTTTCGACCCACTCGCGCTGGATTTCCTCCTGGCCGACCACGGCGTCGGCGACGTCGGTCTTCCAGGCCAGCAGCTGGCGCAGCCACGCGATCTTTTCGTCGTACTTCTGGCCCTTGAAGTCGGAGCCGCCCTCCTCCTTGTAGCGCCAGTGCGCGGCGATCCCGTACTCGGCGAAATTGTGCATCGCCTGGGTGCGGATCTGCACTTCCAGCGGACGCCCGTCGTCGGCGGTGACGACCGTGTGCAGCGACTGGTAGCCGTTCGGCTTGGGGCGCGAGATATAGTCGTCGAACTCCTTCGGAATCGGGGTCCAGATGTTGTGCACCACGCCCAGCACCGTGTAGCAGGACTTGTCGTCGTCGACGATCACGCGGAACGCGCGCACGTCGTACAGCTCATTGAAATCGAGCTCCTTGCCGCGCATCTTGTTCCAGATGCTGTAGATGTGCTTGGGCCGGCCGAATACTTCGGCCTTGATGCCGGCCGCGGCCAGCTCGTCCTGCAGGCGCACGATCGCGCCCTGCACGAAGCCTTCGCGCATCATGCGCTTCTCTTCGAGCATCTTGGCGATGCGCTTGTAGGTATCCGGTTCGATGAAGCGGAACGACAGGTCTTCCAGCTCCCACTTGAGCTGCCAGATACCGAGCCGGTTGGCCAGCGGCGCGTACAGGTCCAGCGTCTCGCGGCCGTAGGCGTGGGTCATGGGGTTGAACAGCTTCAGGTCGGCGAAGTAGCGCAAGGTCGTCACGCACGACGCCAGCCGCACCAGCACCACGCGCATGTCGCTGGCCATCGCCAGCAGCATCTTGCGCAGCGTTTCGACCTGGGCCACGGCCTGCTGGGCCGCGCCTTTGCCGCGTCCGACGGTCTCTTTACCGACCGTCATGTCGCGCAGGCGGATCAGCTGGCGCACGCCGGTGACCAGGTCGGTCGCCTCCTTGCCGACCCGGCCTTCGAGCCCGGCCACCGCTTTCGGGTCGAGCACCGTCAGTTCGAACATCAAGCCGGCGATGCGCGTTTCGGCATCGCTGCGCAGGAAGGCGAGCGTATGAGCCACGCCAAGCGCGAATTCGAGCGCGTTCTGCCCCGTGCTGCAGACCTTGTCGTGATAAGCGTCGCTGGCGTAGGCCAATGCGGCTTCGACGCGCGCGGCGTCCACGTTCGACAAGCCTTGCACCAGTTGGGTCGTTGCGCTGCCCAGCGCCGCAATCGAAACCATAGCTGCCTAGCGCAGTGCCGCGGTGACGACGATCTCGACCAGGCAAGCCGGATTGGCCAGCTTCGCTTCGACGGTGGCGCGCGGCGGCGTGTGGCCGGACGTGACCCACTCGTCCCATACCTCGTTCATGCCGCCGAAATCGGCCATATCGGCGATGTAGATCTGGCACATCAGGATGCAGCTCTTGTCGCTGCCCGCTTCGGCCAGCAGGCGGTCGACGTGGCCCAGCACTTCGCGGGTCTGGCCGACAATGCCTTCTTCGGTGCCGTCGGCGATCTGGCCGGCCAGGTACACCGTATCGTTGTGGATCGCCACTTCGGACAGGCGTTTGCCTACGTGCAGTCGTGTAATGTTCATCAATTTAGCCGATCAAAAATTGTCGTGCGATGGCGACCTGGTCGTCATGGATAAAGGTGGGTGCATGGCCGACGTTGGCGATCTCGACCAGCCGGGCCTTCGGTCCGCGGCCGGTCATCTCGAGCGCCGTGTCGTGCGACAGCAAGTCCGAATTGGCGCCGCGCACCAGCAGGGTCGGGCAGCGGATCGCGTCGTAGCACGCCCACAGCGCGGCCTGGTCGGCCTGGGCCGATTCCGGCGTGGCCGAGCGGAACGGCTGGGCCAGGCCCATGTCGTAGTGGCGCACCCACTGGCCGTCGGCTTCCTGGCGCAGCACATCGGAGGCGAGCTTGTGCCATTGTTCGTCCGTGTGTTCGCCGAACGACTGCGACACTTCGCGCACGAAGCGCGCGGCGGTATCGAAGTCGGGGAAACGCAGTTCCTGGCCGATATAGTCGCCGATGCGCAGCAGCGCGGCCGGATCGAGCACCGGACCGATGTCGTTGAGCACCAGCTTGCGCACCGGATTGAACGGCAGCGACGCGAGCGCCATGCCGATCAGGCCGCCCATGGAGGTGCCGAACCAGTCGATCTGCGCACGCTCATTGTGCGCCGTTACCCGTGCAATCAGGGTCACCATGTCGCTAACATACTGGGGTACCAGATACATGCGGCCGTCGAGCAGGCGGCCGGAGCGGCCGCGGCCGACCACGTCCGGGCAAATCACACGGTAATGGTCGGACAGGGCGCGCGCGAGGGTGTCGAAGTCGTCGCCGACGCGGGTCACGCCGTGGGCGCAAATGAGGATGTTGGGGCTGTTTTCATCGCCCCACTCCTTGTATGACATCTGGTGCAGGCCAGTCGGGGAACAGCACTGGACGGATTTGATTCTTGCTGCGGTCATGCCGACTCCTGTATTGGACGCTTGTCTGAAGCCGTATTCAAACAAATTATGAATTTTCTTTAGTTTAGAATTCTACATCATCGCCCACTAATCTTTCCCACAGAGGACACAATGAAATCAAGCATGTTAAGCGGCAAAACGGCACTGGTAACCGGTTCCACCTCGGGCATCGGCCTCGGTATTGCCCGCTCGCTGGCCGGGCAAGGCGCCAATATCGTGTTCAACGGTTTCGGCGACGCCCGGCAAATCGAGACGCTGTACACCGATATCGGGCGCGAATTCGCGGTCCAAACCGCCTACCACAATGCCGACATGTCCAAGCCGGCCGAGATCGCGGCGATGATGCAGTTTGCCGATGAAAAATTCGGCGGCGTCGATGTGCTGGTCAATAACGCCGGCATCCAGCATGTGGCCAACATCGAAGACTTCCCGGTCGAAAAATGGGATGCGATCCTGGCCATCAACCTGACCTCGGCCTTTCACACCACGCGCCTGGCCTTGCCCGGCATGAAGCAAAAGAACTGGGGCCGCATCGTCAACCTGGCGTCGGTGCACGGACTGGTCGGGTCGGCGCAAAAGTCGGCCTATGTGGCGGCCAAGCATGGCCTGGTGGGCTTTACCAAGGTCACGGCGCTGGAAACGGCCCATACCGGCATCACTTGCAATGCGATCTGCCCGGGCTGGGTTTTGACGCCGCTGGTGCAACAGCAGGTCGACGACCGCGCCGCGCGCGATGGCTTGTCCAATGACGCGGCCAAGAAGGCGCTGCTGGCCGAAAAGCAGCCGTCCGGCGAATTCGTCACGCCCGAGGAGCTGGGCGCGCTGGCAGTGTTCTTCTGCAGCCCGGCCGGCGACCAGGTGCGCGGCGTGGCGTGGAATATGGATGGCGGCTGGACGGCGCAGTAAGCACTTTGCGCATGCTTACCTGGCAAGGCGACAGAAGGGTACCGTCGCTCGGGATAGAACAGCAACTGCAACAACTTGCAGCGCCCCCGAGCTGACAGCTTTCTTCAAGGCATACGCCGGCGGGCGTTTTTTCTTAGCCGTTAAAAAAAGGACCCGTCCCCACCTGAGTGTGCTCACGCGAGTTGATGGCCCGGTTTTCACGTAAATCGATGGTCCTACCCC
>JANYGW010000094.1 GCA_025359245.1 Massilia sp. | reverse complement strand
CTGCGATTCGGTGGTGCGCGCGCCGATCGCGGTCCAGGCGATCAGGTCGCCCAGGTACTGGGGCGAGATCGGGTCCAGCGCTTCGGTGGCGGTCGGCAGGCCCAGCTCGCACACGTCGAGCAGGAACTGGCGCGCCTTTTCCATGCCCACGTTGACGCGGAACGAGTCGTCCATGTCGGGATCGTTGATGTAGCCCTTCCAGCCGGTGGTAGTGCGCGGTTTTTCGAAATACACGCGCATCACCAGCACCATTGTGTCGGCCACTTCGGCCTGCAGCGTTTTGAGGCGGCGCGCGTAATCGAGGCCGGCCACCGGGTCGTGGATCGAGCACGGGCCGACCACCACGAACAAGCGTTTGTCCTTGCGGTCGATGATGTTGCGCAGCACTTCGCGGCCTTTCATCACGGTGTCGAAGGCGCTGTCGGTCAATGGCAGGTGTGAATGGAGCTCTTCCGGCGTGGGCATCGTCGCGAAAGAGGTGACGTGGGTATTTTCGATATCTGGCGTGATCATGAAGTCCGCTTGTTGGCTGTTTTTACTATAAGGATCCATGATTTTAGACCGAAATCAGCTTTGTCGCTGCGCAGGGGCGGTTTTTGTTCGCATATGGATATGCCAATAAAATCGTTGACCTCCGCTCATCGTGCTTGCGAAGGCGCCTTGGCGGCGCCTTCGCAAGCGCGATGTTTGCTACTGCCGTTACGGTGTCGCGTTCGCGGTTTCTAGGCCGGCATCACCTTCAGATCAAACGCCCGCTCGACCAGCCACACCACCGCCACCAACGCAATCAAGGCCGAGCCGCTGGTCATCAGCTGCCGGTAAAACCACGTACGGCGCGCCAGGAAGGCCAGCGGCAGGAACGCCGCCACAATGGCCAGCTGCCCCAGTTCCACCCCCACGTTGAAGCCCGCCAGCGACAGGGCCAGCGCCCCCTGTGGCAGGCCCAGGTCGGCCAGCACGCTGGCAAAACCGAAGCCATGAATCAGCCCGAACACGAACGCCGCCACCGGCCGTCGTCCGCGAAACAGCGGGATCAGATTGTTCAGCGCTGCCGCGACCACCGACGCCGCAATCGCCGATTCCACCCAGCGCGACGGCAGCGCCAGCACGTGCAGGCTGGCCAGGGTCAAGGTCAGCGAGTGCGCCAATGTAAACGCAGTGACGACCTTGAGCACATCGACCAGCGCATCCCTGAACGATTGCGCCGGCGCCGTCAGCAGCACTGCCGGCAGCAGCAGCGACAGCAAGAACAGGATGTGGTCGAAGCCGATCCAGATATGCCAGACGCCATGGCGCACGTAATCGGCGAACTGGGTCCACTTGCTGGGCGCGTGCAGCGACAGCGTTTGGTGCGCATGGCCCGGCTCAAAGATCGCAGTCGAGGCGCTGCCTTCATGCACCAGCTTGAGCAACCCTTTGTGCTGCGGGTCCAGATCGGCAAACAGGCGGTAGCCGACGCCCAGCGCTTCGAGCTTGCCGGGACAGGCGGCATGGAAGCGCAGCACCGTGTAGGCGCCATCGGTATGCTGGTCGATCAGCTGCTCGCCCGCCGTGACGACGCAGGCGGCGGCGCCGTTCGACAGTTCCAGCCGTCCCAGCGCATAGGCGGCGATCGCCGCGTGCTGGGTGCGGATCTCGTCCCAGGTCAGTTCGCCGTTGCCGTCCTGGTCCAGGCCGAGCGCGAAGTCGAGGTCGCGCAGGGCGATGTCCCACTGGCCGCTGACCTGCTGGCCGGCCACGTTCAGCGTCAAGTAACTGTCGCTGGGCTTGTGGGCCCAGGCCGGCGCAGCGAGCAGCAGCAAGCAAAGGAGCAGGGCGCGCACCATCACGCACCGCCTTTCAGCTGGCGCGCAAGGCGCTGCACGGCCACGTCTTCGACCGCATTTTTGGCAATCCAGTCCAGTACCGGCCGGGCAGCCGCCTTGTCGCCGGCCTTGAGGGCAGCTTCCAGCAGCACGCGCATGTCGGCCGATTCCTTTTGCACGTCCCAGTTTTTCTGCGCCAGCGCCAGCGCCTTGCCGGTGTCGCCGTGCAGGTGCAATTCATAGCGCGCCTGTTCGCGCTGGTGTACGGTGTCGCCGCGCTGCATGGCGGCGTTGAAGCGGGCATTGAGTTCGGCGTCGGCGGCGCGCAGCGCGGACGTTTGCGCCGGCAGCTGCTGCAGCGCCAATGCGGTGCGCAGCAGCAGGCCATCGATGCGGGTCTGGTCGCCGGCCAGCGTGAGCACGTCGGCGGGGCGCTTCTGGTCGAGCAGGAAGTCGGCGTAGGCGCCGATCAGGTAGCTGTCGCGCGGGCTCAGTTCCAAAGCGCGCCGGTAGTGCGTTTCGGCGCCGGCGGCATCGCCGCGCCGCTCGGCGATTTCGGCCAGCAGCGTCAGGACCCACGCTTGCAGGCCGGCGTCGGCATCCGGCTCGCGCCGCAAGGTCAGTTCGAGCAGCGCGGCACTGGCGGCGGCGCGTCCGGTCATGGCGCCGACGTTGGCGATGCAGCTGATGCTCACCAGTTGCGACGCCAGGCTGGACAGGCGCGCGCAGCTGCTGGTGGCGGCAGGGTAGTCGCCGCGCACGGTCTGCACGGTGGCGCGCGTCAGCCATGCCTGGGCGTTGCCGGGGTCAAAGGCGACGACGGCGTCGAGATCGCGCATCGCTTCGGGGAAGTGGTGGGTACTTTGCAGCAGCGTGGCGCGCAGCAGGCGCACTTCGGTCGGCGGCGCGGGCAGCGCCCACCACGGCGCCAGCGCCGCTTGCGCGTAGCCGAGATAGCGCGGATCGGTTTCGCGGCGTGCCGTCGCAATGTGATGGCGCGCGACGCTGGCGGCCAGCGCCACGTCGTTCGGGCTGGCGGCCAGCTGGACGCGCAGACGCCGCAGTTCCTGCTGGACCGGGTCCAGCCTGCGCGGCAGATGTTCGATGACATCGCTGCCCTTGGCGGGGATGTGCGGCGTGGCGTGCGCGGCCTGCGCGGCCAATGCGTACAGGCAGGCGCCCAATGCGGTTCGAATCGACATGATGTGCTCTCGTGCGTGAAATGATCGATTTACGTGAAACTCCGGCCAGCGAACTGGCCGGATTGCTGCTTCGCTCAGAACCCGGCCGGTTCCGTGTCTTCCGGTTCGTTGGGAACGATGGCCGCGACGTCGCCGGGCTCGGTATCGTCCGGGAGGTTGCCCACCACCCCGATCATCCGTGCGTAGAACGCGTCGGCGACCGGGGCCGGGGGCGATGGCACTGGCGCGGGGGCCGCATCGCCGCCACCACCGCCGCATGCGCTTAGCAGCAGGGCCACACAGGTCAAACTCAGTTTTTTCATGATGCTCTCCTGGTTAGTGTGCGCGGCCGATTACTGCTGCGGCGAGCCTGGAATCGGCGATTTCAGGTACGGGAATCCGCTGGTGAAGAAGGTCTCGTCGAGGAAGGCGCCGTCGGTGAAGCGCAGCGCGCCGGCAGGTGCATCGCCCGGTACGCAGCCGATCGACAGCGTGCACAGTTTTCCCATGACCACGCGCAGCGCGATATCGACCACGTCGTCGCCGGGACGGCGGCCGTTCGGGAAGCCGGCGTTGTCGCCGCCGATCACGCCCAGTCGCTGCTGCGCGCCGATCGCGGTCGGTGCGATCGCCGTGTTCAGGCGCAGCATCTCGGACGCGGTGACGGTCTTCGGCTGGTTCACGCCCTTGATCCCGGTGAGGAAGGTGGCCACCAGGTCGTTGCGCGGGAAGTTGGTCGGTGCCTTGGCGCCTTGCGCGCCGTACAGCACTTCGACCAGCGCCGGCAGGGTCGGATTGGTCACATAGTCGGCGAACTGGCCATCGGCCGACGGCTTGCTGTGGTTGAACTTGTCCTTGTCCTTCAGGCCGATGACGACTTCGTTCACCAGCGGCATGCCCAGGCGCGACACCTGGGTCCAGGCGCCGCCTTCGCGGGTGACGTCGGCGTCCGACTTCGGCACCGGGTTGATCAAGCGGCCCTGGCGCAGGCTGGCCGTGGTCCAGCCGCCGATGACCGGGTCGCCGGCGGTGGCGTTGAGCAGGCAGGCGGTCGGCACTTCCATGCTGATGGTTGTGACGTTCTTGTCGGCCAGGTCGTCCTTCGCGTCTTTTTCGGCGGTGGCGCTAAATTCAACTGCGGGCGCCTTGATGTTAATGAGGTCGAAGGTCTCGCCCAGGTTGACGACGAACGAATCCTTGCGCTGGCCGACGAACATGCGCCCCGGCGTGGCGCAGCCGGGAATGTTGACATCGTAGACGTGCTTGGCGGCGTAGGCGTCGTAGTTGGGAATCGACTTGTTGCCGATGTTGTCGATCGGCTTATCGAAGGTGGCGCTGCCGCCGTTGGCATTGGTGACGGCCGAACGCGTGCCGGCACGGCGGTCGCCGCGCACCAGGTTGACGGTGTAGGTTTCGCGCACATTGATGCCGGCCCCGTTGACGTCGGCGATGGCGCCGCCGTTGATCACCAGCGGGATCGACACTTTCTTGCCGCCGACGGTGAACTGGGCGTCCTTGTTGGTGTTCTTGAAGCGGAACTGGAAGGTGAGGTCTTCCTTGGCGTCGCCGTTGTTGTCGATGTGGATCTCGTACAGCGCGTCCTGGTCCATCGTGAAATAGTTCGGGCCGCCGTAAGCATCCTGCAGCGGCACGTAATTGGCGATCAGCGTGGTGTACGCGCTGCGCCCGGCCTGATAGCTGCGGAACATGTAGAAATCGGTCGCATCGACCTTGGGATTCTTGCTGATGAAGGGCGCTTCGCGGTGGCTCGACGCCAGCGCCGGGGAAGCGAACATGCATGCCAGTACGTTGCCGGCGATCAGGGCGCCCAGGGTCGCCCGCAGTCTCAATTGTTTCATTTCACTCTCCTTGGAAAAGGTTGTGTACCGATGTGGTCTGCTGATATACGTGGCCATGCGCTTGTCGGATTCATCTTCTTGTAAAAAGTTTGCGCATCTGCGTGTAAGCTGGCGGCTATGACTACTACTGAAGAACCATTCCGCGCCGCGAGTGTCATCAAGAACATCGGCCGCGGCAAAAAAGGGGCGCGCGACATGCTGCGCGACGAGGCCCGCACCTTGTACGGCCATATGCTCGACGGCAGCGTGTCCGACCTGGAGCTCGGCGCGATCCTGCTGGCGATGCGCATCAAGGGCGAATCGGTCGAGGAAATCGCCGGCTTCATGGACGCGGCGGAGGCGTCGTTCCAGCCGATTCCGGCCTGGAAGGGCGAGTACGCGCCGGTGCTGGTGCCGAGCTATAACGGCGCGCGCAAGATGGCCAATCTGACGCCGCTGCTGGCGCTGCTGCTGGCGCGCGAAGGCGTGCCGGTGCTGGTGCATGGCGTGCTGACCGACCCGGGCCGCATCACGACGGCCGAGATTTTCGCGGCGATGGGGCTGCATCCGGCCCATTCGGTGGCCGACGTGCACGCGGCCTTCGGCGCCGGCCAGCCTTGCTTCGTGCCGATCGAGACGCTGGCGCCGAAGATGGCCTACCTGCTGTCGCTGCGCCGCATCCTGGGCGTGCGCAGCTCGACCCATACGCTGGTCAAGATCTTGCAGCCGTTCGCCGGACCGGCGCTGCGGCTGGTGTCGTACACCCATCCGGAATACCTGGACATGCTGGGCGCCTACTTCAGCATGGCCGCGCCGCATGCGCGCGGCGACGCCTTTTTGATGCGCGGCACCGAGGGCGAAACGGTGGCCGATGCCAACCGCGCCAACCAGATCGACTGGTTTCACGAAGGACAGCGCACCTTGCTGGTGCAGCGCGATGCACCAACAGATGACCTGGCGCCGATGCCCGAAGCGCGCGACGCGGCTACCACAGCGGCCTGGATAGCCAGTGCGCTCCGGGGCGAGGTGCCGGTGCCGGCATCGATCACCGAACAAGTGGCACAGTGCTTGCTAGTTTCCAAGGAACTACAGCAACGCACGGGTGATCAGCATGGGGAACAACGGTAAGGTTTATTTGGTGGGTGCAGGTCCGGGCGATCCGGAGCTGTTGACGCTGAAGGCGGTCAAGGCGATCGCCCAGGCCGATGTGCTGCTGGTGGATGACCTGGTCAATCCGGCCATCCTCGAGCATGCCGGACCCGGCGCGCGCATCGTCCCGGTCGGCAAGCGCGGCGGCTGCCGCTCCACCTCGCAGGCATTTATCCAGCGGCTGATGGTGGCAGAGGCGCGCGCCGGCAAGCGCGTGGTGCGGCTCAAGGGCGGCGACCCGTTCATCTTCGGGCGCGGCGGCGAGGAGCGCGCCCACCTGATGGCCGAAGGCATCGCGGTTGACGTCATCAACGGCATCAGCAGCGGGCTGGCGGCGCCGGCCTCGATCGGGGTGCCGCTGACGCACCGCGACTGGAGTTCGGGCGCCATCTTCGTTACCGGCCACGAGCGCGGTGACGAAGCGGGCGCGGCGCGCACGCCGGACTGGGCTCTGCTGGGACAGACCGGGCTGACGCTGGTCATCTATATGGGCGTGGCGCGCTGCCGCCAGATCCAGGCCGCGCTGCTGGCCGGCGGCAAGGCGCCGGGCACGCCGGTGGCGGTGATCCAGTCGGCCACCGGGGCGGGGCAGACGCAGTTAATTACCACGCTGGGCGCGCTGGCCGACGACCTGGCCATTTCCGGCCTGGGCAGCCCGGCCATCATCGTCATCGGCGACGTGGTGCGCTGCGCGAGCGCGGCGGAGAGCCTGGCGGCGGTCGGGGTCGCAAACTACGCATAAATCGCAACAGCATCGATTGCAAAAATATCAACCAACGTCGTCCTCGCGCAAGCGGGGACCCATGCTGAATGTGCTCAGTATGGGGGAAATGCATGCATTTCCCGTTCGCGAGGGCGACGGGGTTAGTGCAGCGATTTCAGCCTTGCATTTGCCCATGGCACTCCCCCGCAGTTTACAATCACGTCTTTAGTGATTAGCGGAATTCGGCAACAGCCATGGCAAAACAATATGAAGTAGCGGTGATCGGGGCGGGCGCGGCCGGCATGATGTGTGCGGCCGTGGCCGCCCAGCGCGGCAAGAGTGTGGTGCTGATCGACCATGGCGACAAGCTTGCCGAAAAAATCCGCATTTCGGGCGGCGGCCGGTGCAATTTCACCAACCTCAACGCCGGCCCTGCCAATTTCCTGTCCGACAATCCGCATTTCTGCAAGAGTGCCTTGTCGCGCTACACGCCGGCCGATTTCATCGCACTGGTCAAAAAACACCGCATCGGCTACCACGAGAAGCACCGCGGCCAGCTGTTCTGCAACGATTCGGCCGAACAGGTGATCCAGATGCTCAAGGCCGAATGCGCCGACGGCGACGTCACCTGGCGCATGCCGACCAAGGTCGAGTCGATCGAAAAGCTGGGACATAACTTCTTCCTGGTCACCGATACCGGCGACATCGAATGCGACAGCGTCGTCATCGCCACCGGCGGCTTGTCGATCCCGAAGATCGGCGCGACCGACTTCGGCTACCAGATCGCCACCGAGTTCGGCCTGAACCTGGTCGCGCCGCGCCCGGGCCTGGTGCCGCTGACCTTCGATGGCCCCAGCTGGGAAGCGTTCGCGCCGCTGGCCGGCATCGCGCTCGAAGTCGAGGTCGAGACCGGCACCAACAAGGGCAAGGGCAACAAGCGCGGCCATTTCCGCGAAGACTTGCTGTTTACGCACCGCGGCTTGTCCGGCCCGGCCATCCTGCAGATTTCCAGTTTCTGGCAGCCGGGCACGCCGATCATCATCAATTTGCTGCCCGATATGGATGTCGCGCAGGAGTTGATTGAAGGCAAATCCACACTGAAGAAGCAGCTGGGCAATGTGCTGGCGCAGTGGCTGCCGACCCGGCTGGCCGAATGCCTGCTGGCCATTGCCGACCTGGCGCCCGATGCGCGCCTGGCCGACGTGCAGGACGCCAAGCTGCGCAAGCTGGGCGACGCGATCAACCGCTGGGCCATCGTGCCGACCGGCTCGGAAGGCTACCGCAAGGCCGAAGTGACGCTGGGCGGCATCGACACGCGCGAACTGTCCCAGCAAACCATGATGGCGAGCAAGGTGCCGGGCCTGTATTTCATTGGCGAAGCGGTGGACGTGACAGGCTGGCTGGGCGGCTATAACTTCCAGTGGGCGTGGGCTTCCGCGGTCGCTGCCGGACTAGCGGTTTGAGCAAAAGCCTTCCATTCATCGGCAAACGGTGCTATGATCTCGTTCTTCCCCTAATCTAACGGTTTGATTTTTACATGACCACTATTCGCCTTAAAGAAAACGAGCCGTTCGAAGTCGCTATGCGTCGCTTCAAGCGCACCATCGAAAAAACGGGTCTGCTGACCGAACTGCGCGCACGCGAGTTCTACGAAAAGCCAACGGCTGAGCGCAAGCGCAAGCTGGCAGCTGCCGTAAAGCGCCACTACAAGCGCATTCGCAGCCAGCAACTGCCTAAGAAATTATTCTAAGACTGTTCAGGAAAACCTGATCCGGTGACGGCTTACCGCCTGTCCGGGTTATTGTTTGACTGAATCGCAGACCCGCTCCGGTTTACCGCAGCGGGTTTTGCTATTTCTACCTACCAACGCGAGGATGCCATGGGCTTAAAAGAACAAATCACCGAAGACATGAAAACCGCCATGCGCGCCAAAGATGCGGGCAAGCTGGGCACCATCCGTTTGATTATTTCCGAAATCAAGCGCAAGGAAGTCGACGAGCGCATCGAAGTGACCGACGAGCAGGCGCTGGCGATCATTGAAAAGATGATCAAGCAGCGCAAGGATTCGATTACCCAGTTCGAAGCGGGCAACCGTCCTGATTTGGCCGATATTGAAAAGGCCGAGCTGGTCGTGCTGGTCGCCTACATGCCAGCCGGCCTGTCGGAAGAGCAAATTGCCGCCGAAGTGGCTGCCGCCGTGACGGCGTCGGGCGCGGCCGGACCGCAGGACATGGGCAAGGTCATGGCGCTGATCAAGCCGAAGATGCCGAAGGGTACGGACATGGGCATGGTTTCTATGCTGATTAAGAAGGCCCTGACGCCCGCGTAAAGTGTGCGAGGGGTCAGACCCCCAAAAGAACAACCGGGGTCTGACCCCTAAAAACGTGATTCCACAAACTTTCATTACCGATTTGCTCAACCGGGTCGACATCGTCGATGTGGTCGGAAAATACGTCCAGCTGAAAAAGGGCGGGGCCAATTACATGGGCCTGTGTCCTTTTCACAGCGAAAAATCCCCCAGTTTCACGGTCAGTCCCACCAAGCAGTTCTATCATTGCTTCGGCTGCGGCGCGCATGGCACGTCGATCGGTTTCCTGATCGAATACTCGGGCATGGGTTTCGTCGATGCCGTCAAGGACCTGGCCCAGAACGTGGGCATGGTCGTGCCCGACGCCGACGACAAGATCCCGCCATTGCAGCGCGCCCAGAATGCGGCCCAGGCCATGGCCCTGACCGACGCCATGACCCAGGCCTGCGACTACTACCGCGGCCAGTTGCGCGGCGCGACCAATGCGATTGCCTACCTGAAAAACCGCGGCCTGACCGGCGAAGTGGCGGCCCGCTTCGGCATGGGCTACGCCCCGCCCGGCTGGGACAATCTGCGCTCGGTCTTCCCCGATTACGACGCGCTGGCGCTGGTCGAATCGGGACTGGTGATCGACAAGGTCGACGAGGACGGCGGCAACAAGAAGCGCTATGACCGCTTCCGCGAACGCATCATGTTTCCGATTCGCAACACCAAGGGCCAGGTGATCGGCTTTGGTGGGCGCGTGCTGGACCATGGCGAACCGAAATACCTGAACTCGCCCGAAACGCCGCTGTTCCAGAAGGGCTATGAACTGTATGGCCTGTTCGAAGCGCGCCAGGCGATCCGCGACACCGGCTACGTGCTGGTCACCGAAGGCTATATGGATGTGGTGGCGCTGGCCCAGCTGGGCTTTCCGCAAGCGGTGGCCACGCTCGGCACCGCCTGCACCAGCACCCACATCCAGAAACTGTTGCGCCAAACAGACACCGTGATTTTCAGCTTCGACGGCGACAAGGCGGGCCGCAAGGCTGCCCGGCGCGCGCTCGAAGCCTGTTTGTCGCAAGTGACGGACAACAAGACCATCAAGTTCCTGTTCC
This sequence comes from Massilia sp., assembly GCA_025359245.1. Classification (GTDB taxonomy): domain Bacteria; phylum Pseudomonadota; class Gammaproteobacteria; order Burkholderiales; family Burkholderiaceae_D; genus Telluria_A. Next base: position 2,603 of record JANYGW010000094.1, on the reverse strand, counting down.
TGCCGACCGAGCACGACCCGGACAGCTTCGTGCGCGAGCACGGCGCCGAGGCGTTCGAACAGGAAATCCACGAAGCGATGCCGCTGTCGCAATTCCTGCTGCGCGAGGTGTCGGGCGAACATGATTTGTCGTCGCCGGAAGGGCGCGCGCGGGTCCAGTTCGACGCCAAGCCCTTGCTGCAAGCGATGACGCCGACTTCGCTGCGCCTGCAGATCGTGCGCGGCCTGGCCAGCATGACCGAATCGTCGCCGGCCGAAATCGAAGCCTTGTTCGAGCTGGCCAAGCCGGTGTCGGTCGCGCGCAAGGCGCCGCCGCGCCAGGGCCGGCCGCAGCCGGTCGGGCTGGAGTTGCAGATCCTGCGCCACCTGGTCGCCCATCCGCCGCTGAGCCTGGAGCTGGACGAGGCGGCCCTGGCGGCCTTCAACTTCTTCGGCGCGGAATCGGCCGAGCGCCTGATGCAACTGGTCGCGTCCGGCCAGGCGCTGGGCCCGAACGGTGGCTTCGCCGCCCTGTCCCAGCAATTGAAGGATAGCAGCGCCGAATATGACGAGCTCATAGCCGAGATCGCCAAGGAGCCGGAATCGGACTTCGACAGCGTCAAATTGTGGCTGTCGGGAGCTGTGAGACAGATCAAACAAGATGCACTTAAACAGGAGCTGAGCCAGTTGTTTTCTTCCGGACTGACCTCAGATCAGATGCAAGTGCGCTACCGTGAAATCACGGCGGAGCAAGGCCGTTTGTTACGCGAAGATGACGCCGATAAAACGCCCCGCTAAGACCTAGAAGCAAGCTCAACACAGGGGCTGTTTGAGACTAGAAAAAGATTGGGTGCGTGCTATAATAAAACGCTAAGTGTTGTATTCGTAGAAATTTTTTCGTTGTTCGGAAGTTGTTTTTCTTTCAGTAAGTTAGGCTCTTGATCGGCGCGGCAACAAGGCGTCGGCGGCTGGGGCCAGCTTTGGTTGCGGCAGCGCGGTGCGCGGTCGATGGCAAGCGTTCGTTTGCCGCTTCAACCACTCATGGCCTTGCCCCCTATCGTTGTTGTTTTGCTGGACTCATGCGCAAAACGGCCCGGAAAGGCCGTGGGAATGAGTCGGCGGCGTGGTGCGGATCGTGCCTGCAAAAGTGATGTAAAGGTGTAATAAGTGCTGCAGTACCGGCCGTGAGGCCGGCAACAAACTTTATCTTCATCCACTATAAAGCTAGCCGTTGTGACATCGAAAGCGCCTGTGCCAATCAAGAAAACCGAATCCCCAGTGGCTGAAAAGCCCACGAAAATGTCTGCCCAGGCCGACAAAGCGCAAGACAAGGCTGAAACCCGCTCGCCGGCGAGCAGCACGCCTGGAGTCAGCCAGACCACCGATGCCGCCACCCTGGCAGCGATCGACACGTCCGGCTACGTCCTGCCTTCGGTCAAGGTGCCGGGCCGACGCGGCCGCAAGCCCAAAGAATTCCAGCCAGAGAACGACGAAGTCGCCGCGCTCAACGCGGTCGAACGCGCCGAACTGAAGGCGGTCGACAAGGCCAAGGCCAAGGACCGCAAGGCCAAAGAGAAAGCGCTGCTGAAAGACGCGTTCTCGTCCGATACCGAAGCGAGCGAGGAAGAACTCGAACGCCGCCGCCAGAAACTGAAAACCCTGATCAAGTTCGGCAAGGAACGTGGTTTCCTGACCTACGCCGAGATCAACGATCACCTGCCCGAAAACATTGTCGATCCGGAAGCGATCGAGGGCATCATCGGCACCTTCAACGACATGGGGATTGCGGTCTACGAACACGCGCCCGATGCCGAGACCTTGCTGTTGTCCGACAACGTTGCCACCGTCACCAGCGACGATGAAGCCGAAGCGGCTGCCGAAGCTGCGCTGTCCACGGTCGACTCCGACTTCGGCCGCACCACCGACCCGGTCCGCATGTACATGCGCGAAATGGGCTCGGTCGAGCTGCTCACGCGCGAAGGCGAAATCGAAATCGCCAAGCGCATCGAAGACGGCCTGAAAGACATGATCCAGGCCATTTCGGCCTGCCCGGTGACGATCGCCGAAATCATCTCCGCCGCCATTCGCATCCAGAACGAAGAGATCAAGATCGACGAAATCGTCGACGGCATGGTCGATCCGGACGAGGGCGAGGAGCAGGAAGTGGCTGCCACGGCATCCGACGACGACGAGGACGACGAAGAGGCCGAAGAGGGCGAAGAGGAAGAGGAAGAAGAGAACAATGCGTCGGGCGCCGCCGGTTTCTCGGCAGAGCAGCTCGAAGCGTTGAAGAACCAGGCGCTGGAAAAGTTCGACGTCATCTCGGTGCAGTTCGACAAGATGCGCAAGGCCTTCGAAAAAGACGGCTACAACTCGAAAGCCTACGTCAAGGCGCAGGAATCGATCTCCAACGAACTGCTGGGCATCCGCTTCACGGCCAAAGTGGTCGAGAAGCTGTGCGACACGCTGCGCGGCCAGGTCGACGAAGTGCGCCATATTGAAAAGCAGATCCTCGACGTCGCCGTGAACAAGTGCGGCATGCCGCGCGCCCACTTCATCAAGGTCTTCCCCGGCAACGAAACCAATCTCGCCTGGGTCGACGGCGAAGTCGACGCCGGCCACGCC
>JANYGW010000013.1 GCA_025359245.1 Massilia sp. | reverse complement strand
ACCCTTCGTCTGTTGGCCCCAAGGCGACACTGGATGACGACCAGCTGCGGTTTTACCTTCACCACCACCGTGCGGGTGATCGACCGGGTTCATGACCACACCGCGAACGGTAGGACGAACACCGCGCCAGCGCATCGCGCCAGCCTTACCGATCTTGCGCAGACTGTGTTCGGCATTGCCGACTTCGCCAACGGTTGCACGGCACTCGATGTGCACGCGGCGTACTTCACCCGAGCGCAGACGCACTTGAGCGTAGGTACCTTCGCGCGCCATCAGCACCACACCAGCGCCGGCGGTACGGGCCATCTGGGCACCCTTACCTGGCAGCATTTCGACGCAATGCATGATCGTGCCGACTGGGATGTTGCGGATAGGCAGGCAGTTGCCCGACTTGATAGGCGCTTCCGAACCATTCATCACCGAATCGCCAACGGACATGCCCTTGGTCGCGATGATGTACTGGCGCTCACCGTCTGCGTAGCACAGCAGGGCGATATTCGCGGTGCGGTTAGGATCGTATTCGATACGCTCAACCTTGGCCGGAATGCCATCCTTCTGACGCTTGAAGTCGATCAGGCGATAGTGCTGCTTGTGACCGCCGCCGATGTGGCGGGTGGTGATGTGACCGTTGTTGTTACGGCCAGCCGTCTTCGATTTCTTTTCTACCAGGGCTGCGAACGGACGACCTTTGTACAGGTCCGGGTTCACAACCTTCACCATGCCGCGACGGCCTGGCGAGGTTGGTTTCATCTTTACGAGTGCCATTATTTAGCCTCCTCGACAAAATTGATTTCCTGGCCAGGCTTCAGGCACACGAAAGCACGCTTGGTATGATTGCGACGACCGTTGAAACGGCCCGAACGCTTTTGCTTACCTTGGCGATTGGCTGTCTGAACCGACAGAACTTCAACCTTGAACAGGAGTTCAACGGCTGCCTTGATTTCAGGCTTGGTCGCATCCGGCAATACGCGGAACACGATCTGCTCGTTCTTTTCCGCGACCATGGTGGCCTTCTCGGAAATGACCGGCGCCTGGAGCACCTTCATCAGGCGCTCTTCGCTGAATTTGATTACGCCGCTCATGCGAACATCTCCTCGATCATGGCCAGTGCTGCTTTGGTGACCACGATTTTTTTGTAGAACACCAGCGACATTGGATCGGCGTGACGCGGCTCGACAACCAGCACGTGCGGCAGGTTACGCGAAGCGAGCATCAGGTTTTCTTCCAGGTTGTCGGTGATGATCATGACCGATTCCAGACCCATGCCGGCCAGCTTCTGCGACAGCAACTTGGTCTTAGGCGCATCGATGCTCAGCGACTCAACAACGACCAGGCGCTCTTCACGGGCCAACTGGGACAGGATCGAGCAGATACCTGCGCGATACATCTTCTTGTTGACTTTGTGGGTGAAGTTTTCGTCAGGCGAGTTCGGGAAAATCCGACCGCCGCCGCGCCACAAAGGCGACGACGACATACCAGCACGAGCACGGCCCGTACCTTTTTGACGCCAAGGCTTCTTGGTCGTGTGGTGGACTTCTTCACGATCTTTCTGCTTGCGGTTACCGCTACGTGCGTTAGCAGCGTAAGCGACGACGATCTGGTGAATCAGCGCTTCGTTGTAGTCGCGGCCGAAAACGGTATCGGCGGCAGCCACATTCGAGCCTGCTTGTCCTTGCTCATTCAGAAGCTTGAGTTCCATAATTAAGCTCCCTTCTGAACTTTGGATTTAATGGCAGGCGATACGATGACCTGGCCATTTTTCGCACCTGGTACGGCGCCTTTGACCAGCAGCAGCTGACGGTCGGCATCGATACGGGCGATTACGAGATTCTGTACGGTACGGTTGACATCGCCGAGGTGACCGGTCATGCGCTTACCAGGGAAAACACGACCTGGATCCTGCGCCATACCGATAGAGCCTGGAACGTTGTGCGAACGCGAGTTACCGTGGGTAGCGCGACCGGACGAGAAGTGGTAACGCTTGATGACGCCAGCATAACCCTTACCGATCGTGACACCTTGCACGTCGATCTTTTGACCGACTTCGAACACGGAAGCTGCGACGACGTCGCCGGCTTTCATGCCCGATGCTTGACCGACATCCACGCGGAATTCGCGCAGGTTGGTACCAGCTTCCACGCCAGCTTTGGCGTGATGACCCGCGATCGATTTGTTCACGCGGGAAGCGCGACGTTGACCGAAAGCGACCTGAACAGCGGAGTAACCGTCTGTTTCAGGAGTTTTGATTTGCGCAACACGGTTGTTCGACACGTCCAGCACGGTGACAGGGATCGAGTCCCCTTCATCCGTGAAGATGCGCATCATACCAACCTTGCGACCGAGAAGGCCCAGGCTCATTTTTTCTCCATTCCCGCCTGCGATTGGGCGGGGCTGATGTTTAACTACCAAGTAAAGGACAGATTCAAAAAAGACGAATCCATACCGAAGCCGGCTAGTATAACGCGCAAAAGGGCTTGACGCAACAACTTAGTTGGGGGTATGGCGATGTGTTGCGTGCAGGTTTCGACGCGCTTGGCCCGAAGATCTTTCGTTTTGCCGTCCGGCATTTTTTGATGTCGAGCCTGCCTGGGGCAATGCAGCGTGGCTCCAGCGGCGGAGAGCGAACGCCTTATTTCTTGTCCCTTTTGCTCCTTGCTGCTCGTTTTCGACAGCAGAATGCCCGCCCGGGCATGAAGGGGAAAACTTGTCACGAAAACGAGCAAATTCAAGCAAAAACCCGAAGGAACAAGGCGTTGCGCCCAGCGGCACCCACAGCCATCCTGATCGGATCGGCGCTACGGAAACCGTAGCAGTTGCTCTGGAGGAAAATTAAGGAGCCAGGATGGTCTTGCGCTGGGCCCCGCCGCTGACGCGCTTCCACACTTGCGCCAGCCGTTCAGCCAGGCTGCGCCGCACCGTGCCCTTGGGCGGCGCCGTCTCGCCGTCGAGCGGCACGGCCAGTTCCCAGCTGACCGGGCGCGCATCGGCCTGCTTGATATAGTGGCTCAGCACGGTCCTGGTCTCGGTCCCGCCGAAATCGAGGTGGCGGTCCTGCAGGAAGATGAACATCGGTTCAATCAGCACCTTTTTCACCCGTACGCTCACTTCTGCGCAGGCCGGCAACACGCTGCCGTCGCTCAAGGTGGCCGTCGCACTGACTATATAGTGACGCACCACGCCCAGCGGCAGGCTGGCCAGCGCGGTCGGGCGTACGAACGATTCGCCGTGGCCGTCGCTGTGCTCTTCGTTGAGCGCCCATTCCCACACCGGACAGGCGACGAAATCCTCGCGCGCGATCTTGCGGATGGAACGGCGGCTGTCGGGATCGATGGTCATGAGGCGAGAATGCAGAGGGGATGTCGCCAGTCTACGGGGCCGTGCAATTTCTGTCTAGCAACTGCGTGTGCGCCGTTGCGTCCGCGCTAAAATAGATTGCTTGATTGATTACACATCATGCCCATCTAGGGTTTTGTAAGTCCGCCCGGCACAGCCCGGGTCCCCACGTTCAACCATTGAAGGAGATATGTATGGCTATCAGTTTGCAAAAAGGCGGCAACGTCAACCTGAGCAAGGAAGCACCGAACCTGACCAAGGTCATCGTCGGCCTGGGCTGGGATCCGCGCGCCACCGACGGCGCCGCGTTCGACCTCGATGCCAGTGCTTTCCTGCAAAAGAACGACGGCAAGGTCCGCGGCGACGCCGACTTCGTGTTCTATAACAACCTCAAGTCGACCGACGGCTCGGTGCTGCACATGGGCGACAACACCACCGGCGTGGGCGAAGGCGACGACGAGAAGCTCACCGTCGATCTGTCGCGCGTGCCGGCCGAAGTCGACAAGATTTCATTCTGCGTGACCATCCATGACGCCGAAGCGCGCCGCCAGAATTTCGGCATGATCGGCAAGGCCTTCATCCGCTGCGTCGACGCCAACGGCGAGAAGGAACTGGCGCGCTACGACCTGTCCGAAGACAGCTCGACCGAAACGGCCATGATCTTTGGCGAACTGTACCGCGCCGGCGCCGACTGGAAGTTCAAGGCCGTCGGCCAGGGCTTCAAGGGCGGCCTCGGCCCGCTGGCCCGTTCGTTCGGCGTCAACGCCTAAGCAGCACCCAGCGCGGCGCCAGGCTCTGGCGCCGCGCATCACGTCTTAAGAAGGTTCCCATGCGTGTCTGGTTCAACAGGACGTTCTCGTCCGTGTACGCGGCTATCGAGCTGATTCGCGAAGCGGATCCGGATGGCCGTTTTCACATCATTTACAGCAATGCCAATCCGCACGCCACCGCCGCCCGCGTCGCCCACGAGTTTCACGTCGAGCCGACCGGCATGGAGGCCGCTAGCTATTTGCAGTGGTGCCTCGATTTCTGCCGCGACCACCAGGTCGACATTTTCATCCCCGGCAAGGAAGCGACCACGCTGGCCGGACTGCATGCCCGCTTCGAGGCGCAGGGCACGCGCGTGCTGAGCGCCGCCTCGCCCGCATCTTTGCAACTGATCCACGACAAGGCCCGTTTCTACGCCAGCGTCGACTTGCCCGGCGCACCGGTGGCCGACACCGTCCAGTTCGAAAACGTGGCCCAGTTCGACGCCGCCTACACCGCACTGCGCCAGCGCCACCCCAAGCTGTGCGTCAAGCCGTCGCGTTCGGTGTTCGGGCTCGGCTTTGCGATCCTCGACGAAGAACGCAACAGTGCCGCCCTGCTGCTGGCCGGCGCGCTGTACCACATCGGCCTGGACGACATGCGGCGCGGCCTGGCCGAGCTGGGCGAATTCCGCACCATGCTGCTGATGGAATACCTGGACGGCCACGAATACAGCGTCGACTGCGTTGGCGACCATGGCCGCCTGGTGGCGGCCGTCGCGCGCAAGAAGCCAATGCAGGCCGGGCGCGGCCAGCTGATCGACATGCGCCAGGACATCCTCGACGCCTGCGCCAGGCTGGCCCTGGACTTCGGCCTGAACGGCTGCTTCAACGTGCAGTTCCGCGAAGGCGGCGGCGCGCTGCGCCTGCTCGAAATCAATCCGCGCATGTCGGGCGGCATCGGCATGGCCTGCGTGGCCGGCCCCAACCTGCCCTATATTGCGCTGTGCGGCTTTGCCGACGGCTACGACCAGGTGGCGGTGCCGGCCGTACGCAACGGCATCCGCGTGGCCGAACTGACCTCCCCCACGGAGCTCGCATGAGCGAACAACGCAGCATCGATCTGCCCACCGGCCGCCTGGACCTGACCGTCCACGACAGCGCCATCGCGCTCGACGACCTGCTCGGCTTTGCCGCGCGCGCCAACGCCAAGCGCGGCTTTTTGTTCCTGTCCAAGGTGCTCGGCAAGCACTGGCCGGTCAAGCCGTCGTTGATGCGCGCGGTGCACGAACAGATGGCCGCCGGCGTGCCCGCCACCGAGGGCCCGGTGGTCTTCATCGCGATGGCCGAAACCGCGATCGGGCTGGGCCAGGGCGTGTTCGAAGCCTGGCTGCGCGCCAACCCGGGGCGCGACGCGCTGTTCATCCACACCACCCGCTACCATGTGGGCGAGGTCCCGATCATCGAATTCGCCGAAGCGCACAGCCACGCGCCGCGCCAGTTCCTGCACCTGCCGCCCGAGCCGCGCAAGAACGCGCTGCTGCACAGCGCGCGCACCCTGGTGCTGGTCGACGACGAGGCGAGCACCGGCAACACCTTCCTGAACCTGACCGACGTGTGCCGCAAGCTCAATCCCGGCCTCGAACGGGTGCACCTGGCGACCATCACCAACTTCATGGGGCCGGCCGCCACCGCCACCCTGCCCGACCGCTTCGGCCTGCCGGTCAGCATGGCGGCAGTGCTCAGCGGCGAATATCACTTCACCCCGGGCGAACTGGCCACCGAGGGCGCGCCGGCCCAGCGCTTCGATGCCGACGCCGACCGCGGCGCCAGCGGCGCGTTCGGCCGCTTCGGCCTCGATCATGCGCTGTCGGTGCCGCCGGCGCTGGTCGCCTCGCTGGCCGCGCGCGTCCAGCCGGGCGAGAAGGTGCTGGTGCTCGGCACCGGCGAATTCATGCATGCGTCCTACCTGCTCGGCGCGGCGCTTGAGGAACGCGGCCTCGACGTCGCCGTGCAGTCGAGCACCCGCTCGCCGATCCTGAAGTGGGGCGCCGTCTCGTCCGCGCTCGCATTTGCGGACAACTACGGCGAAGGCGTCACCAATTTCCTGTATAACGTCACACCCGGCCAATACCAGCACGTCTTCATCTGTCACGAAACCGTCCCCGGCCCGTCGCTCCACCAATTCGCAGAAGTGTTTAACGCGCGCCTGTTCCATTTCCTTACCGAGACACACGTTGAAGAAGTTTCAGAAATTCCTGTTCGCTGACCTGGACGACACCCTGTTCCAGTCGCTGGAAAAATGCGCGGGCCGCGACGGCCTGCTGCCGGCCGCCTTCCTCAAGGACGGCAGCCCGATTTCGTACACGACCGAAGGCCAGCGTGCGTTCATCGCCTTCGCGCAGGACGGCATGACGATGATCCCGGCCACCGCGCGCAACTTCGATGCGTTTCGCCGCGTCGACCTGCCCTTCGCCAGCTGGGCCGTGCTCGACTACGGCGGCGTCGTGCTGCAGCCCGATGGCGCCATCGACCAGCAGTGGCAAGAGCACATGCGCGGCGCGATGCAGGCCGCCCTGCCCGGCCTGCGCGAGCTGGCAGCGCTGATCGACGCCTGGGCCGAACGCCATGCCTTCAAGGGCCGCGCGCGCCTGATCGAGGACTTCGGCACGCCGTTCTACCTGGTGCTCAAGGACCCGGACAAGGTCGCCGAACGCCTTGAGCCGATCGAGCGCGAAGTCGTCGCGCCGTGGATCGCAGAAGTCGGGCGCGACTACTTCATCCACCGCAACGGCAACAACCTGGCGATCCTGCCGAAGGCGCTGAACAAGGCGCATGCGGTGGCGCACGTGACGGCCCGCCTGCGCGCCGAGCATGGCGACATCCTGACCTTCGGCATGGGCGACAGCCGTTCGGACGCCCGCTTCATGGCGGCCTGCGACTACGCCATCGTCCCGCGCCGCACCCAACTGGCCGGCCTGGCGCTGGAGACGCTATGAACTTCTCGGGCAGCTACCGCGCCGGCGACGTGCGCTTCCTCCTCAAGCCGCTCGCGCTGCATGACTTCGTCGACGTGCCGGAAAAGGAATACCTGATCCAGTCGGGCCAGCGCCACTACAGCGAAATGCTGTCGCCCGAATCGCTGCCGTCGGAGCGCTACCTTGCGCTGTTCCGCCAGGCTTGCGCGGCCAACCTGGCGCGCATGGCGCACGACTGCCTGAGCCTGGCCAGCCTGATCGCGCAGCGCCGCAGCGGTGCCGTCACGCTGGTGTCGCTGGCGCGCGCCGGCACCCCGATCGGGGTGGTGCTCAAGCACCTGCTCGCGACCGTGCTGCAGCGCGACGTGACGCATTACTCGGTCTCGATCATCCGCGACCGCGGCATCGACCAGGTCGCGCTTGAACACATCCTGGCGGCCGGCCATGCGCCGGAGTCGATCGTGTTCGTCGACGGCTGGACCGGCAAGGGCGTGATCTCGCGCGAACTGGAATCAGCAATCGCCGAATTCAACGCGCGCCGCGGCACCCGCATCGACGGCGGCCTGTACGTGCTGTCCGACCTGGCCGGCACCGCGGCCTGCGCCGCTTCGTGCGACGACTATTTGATCCCGTCCAGCATCCTGAACGCGACCGTGTCGGGCCTGGTCAGCCGCTCCATCCTGAACGAGGCGATCGGACCCGCCGACTTCCACGGCTGCGTGTACTACCAGCAGTTCGCACTGCACGACCAGTCGCAGCGCTTTGCCGACGACCTGGTCGCACAGGCGCTGGCGATGGCGCCGTTGCAGGGCACGCCGAGCGCGATGGACAAGGACCGCGCCGCTGCCGTCTCGCGCGGCTACATGCGCGCGGCGCTGGCGCGGCACGGCATCGCCGACGTCAACCTGATCAAGCCCGGCATCGGCGAAGCGACCAGGGTGCTGCTGCGCCGCACCCCGCGCCTGCTGATCCTGCGCGACGCCGGCGCGCCCGAAGTGGCGCACCTGGTGCTGCTGGCCGAAGAAAAGAACATCCCCGTGCAGGTCGATCCCGGCCTGCCCTACCACGCTGTATCGCTGATCAGGAGCGCGGTCGATGGCTAAGTCTATGGGCGCTTCGCTGTATGTCCCCGCGAACCACAAACACCTGATGTCGGTCGCCGACGGCGAGAGGATCGGGCACACACGCTCGCTGATCTTCTGTACCGAAGATGCGGTCGCCGATGCTGACCTGAGCTGGGCCTTGTTCAACCTGTCGGTAGTGCTGGCCAACATGAAGCCGGCAGCCAGCGCCGAGCGTTTTGTCCGGGTCCGCAATCCCGAAGTGCTGGCACGCGTGCTGGCCATGCCGGGCGCCGACAAGCTGACCGGCTTCGTGCTGCCCAAGTGCACCCGCCACAACTTCGACGCGTATTTCAAGCAGGTGCGCTGCACCGAACATATGCTGATGCCGACGCTGGAAACGGCCGATGTCTTCAACGATACCGAGATGCGCTTGTTTCGCGAAGCGCTCGAAGCGCCGGGCGTGCGCAGCCGCATCCTGGCGCTGCGCATCGGCGGCAACGACCTGCTCGCGCTGCTGGGCCTGCGCCGCCCGCGCAACATGACGATCTACCGCACCCCGCTCGGGCCGGTGATTGCGCGCCTGGTCACCACTTTCCGCCCGTATGGTTTCGTGCTGACGGCGCCGGTGTTCGAACACCTCGACTTGCCCGAGCTGCTGGACCAGGAAGTGGCCGAGGACATGGCCTACGGGATGGTCGGCAAGACCGCCATCCATCCGAGCCAGATCGCGCTGATCGAGCAGCATTACCGGGTCAAGGCCAACGACCTGGAGGCGGCGCGCGCGATTCTCGACGTGGCCAGTCCGGCCGTGTTCCAGATGCATAATTCGATGTGTGAAGTGGCGACCCATCGCGCGTGGGCCCAGCGCACGGTGGAGCTGTCCAATGTATTCGGCGCGTACCAAAGCGATGCTGGCGCGCCTTGACCGATTCAACCGAAAGGAACTGACATGAACGTTTTCTCGCGTGGACAAAAAGGAAAGCTGGCTGACCTGGGCTGCAATTCTCCCTTCAGCGTCGAACTCGAACTGGGCGCGGCCGGGATGTCGATCGACGTCTCGTGCTTCGGCGTGGACGCCGCCGACAAGCTGTCCGACGAACGCTATATGGTGTTCTTCAACCAGCTGGCCAGCCCGGGCGACGCCGTCAAGCTCGACCTCGGTGCCGGCAATGCGCGCTTCAGCGTCAACCTCGCCGCCCTGCCCGACAGCATCTGCAAACTGGTGTTCGTGGCGGCGATCGACGGCAACGGCACCATGCGTTCGCTGGGCCCGAGCAGCATGACACTGGCCGATGCGGTGCGCTTCCCGATCAGCGGCGCCGATTTCCAGGACGAGACGGCGGTCATCATCGGCGAACTGTATCGCAAAGACGGCGTCTGGCGTTTCGGCGCCGTGGGACAGGGTTTCAACGGCGGGCTGTCGGCGCTGCTGAAGCACTTCGGCGGCACCGAAGCCGGCGCGCCTGCCGCGGCGCCGGTCGCCGAGCAAAAGAAAGTATCGCTGTCGAAGGTTACGCTGGAAAAGCGCGGCGACAAGGTATCGCTCGACAAGCGCGCCGGCGGCGCCGGTTTCGGGCGCATTCTCGTCAATCTGAACTGGAACCAGTCGGGCGCGGTCGCGGCACCGGTCAAGACCGGCTTCATGGCCAAGCTGACAGGCGCGTCGTCCAGCGCCAGCAACGGGATCGACCTTGACCTGGGCTGCATGTACGAAATGGCTGACGGCCGTCCAGGCCTGGTGCAGGCGCTCGGCAATGCCTGGGGCGCGTTCGATCGTCCGCCCTACATCAAGCTGGCGGCCGACGACCGCACCGGTCAATCCAGCGACGGCGAAAACCTGGAGATCAACGGCGAGCATTTCGGCGAAATCAAGCGCGCGCTGATCTTTGCCTATATCTACGAGGGTGCGCCGAACTGGGGCGCGACCGACGGCGTGGTGACGATCAAGATGCCGGATCAGGCGCCGATCGAAGTCCGGCTCGACCAGGGCGGCAACCAGATGATGTGCGCGATCGCGCTGATCGAGAACCGCAGCGGCAGCCTGCAGGTGACCAAGCTGGCTGAATATTTTTCCCAGCAGGGCAAGGAAAGCGCGCACGAGCTGATGGACCGTCGCTTTGGCTTCGGGCTGCGCTGGACCACGGGCCGCAAGGACTAAGCGCGCAGGATTCGCTACATTTGCGCGCCCAAGCGCAATAAACCAACGTCGTCCTGCGAACGCGGGGACGACGTTGGTTTGTACTACCTGAATGTCGGCGTTAAAGTGCCGGTCACTGCGCCACCAGGTCTTCCTTCCCGATCTGATACCAGTCCACCTTGCGCGTGGCGACCATGAGCGCGGCGAGAATCGCAAACAGCAGGATACTGCCCAGCACCAGCGCATTGCTCTCCGAACTGAGCAGCCCATACAGTGCGCCGTACAACATGGTCAGCGCGACCCCGAAGCCCATGCCGCGGCGCCAGTCGCGCAGCACGAACGACAGGTAAAAGCCGATCAGCACGATGCATCCTATGCTGGCAATCAGGTAAGCCCACGCAAAGGCGATGTGCTCGGACAGTCCCACCAGCAGCAGGAAGAACAGCACCAGCGCCAGCCCCACCAGCAGATACTGGATCGGGTGGATCGGCAGCCGCTTGAGGATTTCGAAAACGAAAAAGGCGGCGAAGGTCAGCGCGACAAACAGCAGGCCGTATTTGGTGGCGCGTTCGGCCAGCGAATACACGTTGACCGGTTCGATGAAGCCGACGCTGAAACGGTCCAGCGCGGCCAGGGTCGCGTCGCGCGACTCCGCCTTGTCTTCCAGCGCCAGCAACTGCTGCTGAGCGCTGGTCGACAGCGCGGAGATCCGCCAGGTGGCGCTGAAGCCGTCGTCGGTGATGGTGCGTTCGCGCGCCAGCGGCAGGAAGCGTCCGCCGAACTGCGGATGGGGCCAGGTCGACTTGAGCGTAATCTCGTTATTCTTTGCGACCGGAGCGAAGTGCTGGCGCTCGATGCCGTCCAGTCCCAGGGTGAACGAAAAATTGACCGGCTCGGCCGCCCCGAACGCGATCGCTCCCAGCGGCGCATGCAGGCCGCTGGCAAAGGAGCGCAGTCCCGACCCTTGCTGAAATTCGATGGCCTTGCCGCCCCATTCGATCTTGGGGATGTTGCGGATCCCGCGCACGTCCTCGACGCCGAGCGCGATCGTCGCCCGCCCAAGCGTAATGCGCGAGCCCGCGCTGGCACGCGGCAGGTCGTTCATGGCCGGCATGACGAAGTCGCCCGTGAATTTATGCAGGCCGCTGTAGACCAGGACCTGGTGGATGCCGCGGTACCTGCGGTCGGTGTCGATGCTGCCTTTCACCTGCAGTCCGTCCGGAAAAACCAGATGCTGGCGCTGCACTTTGCGGGCGACCGTGGTCGTGGTGCCGTTTGCGGTGACCTGCTCATCGTACTCGTCGCTGTACGGTATCAGCATGACCGGGCCGATGATGGTCTGTTCGCGCACCGAATCGGCGGCGATGCTGGCCACGGCCTGCTCGCGGTACTGGCTGCGTTCGCGGATCGTCCCTTCGATCATCGACATGGGCAGGCAGATCAGCAGCGTTAGCGCGAGGATGGTGAATATCTTGATAATGAGAGTTCTTTGCATGGCGGCTCCTCGGTGAATGATGCCGCCAGTGTAGAAAGCGCATGTGCGCCAGGTATGCGTTCTGTGTGAAGTCCTTACAATAATGGCAGTTCGACGACGGCCACGGCGCCGCCGGCCGAGCCGTTGGCGACCGCGACGGTACCCCGATGCAGCGCGACGACCTCGCGCACGAACGGCAGGCCCAGCCCGGTGCTGCGCGCGCCATCGGGACGCGGCAGCGAATAGAAGCGCTCGAACAGGCGTTCGCGCGCATAGTCGGGAATGCCGGTGCCGGCATCGCTGATGGTGACCACGGCCAGCTCGCCGTGCGCGTGGGCCTGCAGCCGAATCTGACCGCCGTCGGGCGAAAAATCGATGGCGTTGTCGAGCAGGTTGCCGAACGCCTGGCGCAACAGCAGGAAGTCGCCGTCGAGGTGGAGGTCGGCGATATCGGTGTCGATCCGCAGGCGGCGCGCGGCCAGGCGCGTGGCACAGTCGTTCTCGACCTGTCCGATCAGCTCGCGCAAACCGATGCGCGACGGCGCCCCGAGGTGCTGCTGCTTTTCGACGCGGATCAGCGCCAGCAGCTTGTCGATCAGCTGTTTCTGGCGCGCGTTCTGGTTCAGGATGTTGGCGAGGAAGTGCTGGCGCTGCTCGGCCGGCATGTCTTCCTGCATCAGCTCCGCCGAACCCTGGATCGCGGCGATCGGGCTTTTCAGTTCGTGGGCCAGCGTGTGCATCAGCTCTTCGACATATTCCTTGCCCTCAAGCTTGTTGCGCATGGCTTCCAGCGCGCGCCCCAGCGTGCCGATTTCATTGTTGCCCAGCGCCGGCAGCGGCGCCTTCCTGCCCGCTTCGACGTCGGCGATGTACAGCATCAGCTTGCGCAACGAATGCGACAGCCACCAGGCGAACACGCCGCCGATCAGCAGCGACAGCGCCAGCAATAGCGCGCCGCGATGCAAAATGACTTTCTGGCTGCGCTCGACGAACGGTTGAACCGTCGCATTCGGCTTGGCGATGGTCAGCACGCCGATGATCTTGTCGCCGTCCTTGATCGGCGCGGCCACGTGCATCACGGTGCTGTCCTCGTCGTTTTCATTGGAACGCGTGCTGCGCGCGCCGTAGTGCCCGCGCAGCGTCAGCAGCACATCGTTCCAGCGCGAGTAGTCGCGGCCGACATCAAGGCCGCTCGAATCGAAGATCACGATGCCGCGCGCATCGGTGATGTAGATGCGGTCGTTGATGCCTTGTTTCGAGAAGCCGCCGATCTTGGCGTCGATCGTGCGCTGCCGCATCGAGGCGATCCGCCCCAGCAGCACCGAGCCGTCCACCTTGCCCGTCTTGACGTCATCGACCACCAGCATGGCCAGCAGGTTGGCGGTATCGATCAGGGCGTCTTCCTGGGTCAGGCGCACGCCCGGCTTGACCTGCTGGACGAACACGGCCAGCAGGAACCACGCCGCCAGCCCGACGATCAGGAAGTAGCCGAGCAGGATGCGCAGGCCGATTTTCATGCCGGCGCCAGGCTGTAACCCATGCCGCGGTGGGTCTGGATCGGGTCCGCCGCCGGATCGACCAGGCGCAGCTTGGCGCGCAGCGACTTGACATGCGCGTCGACCGTGCGGTCGAGCGTGTCGGGCGCGTCGGCCCACACCCGGTCCATCAGCTGGGCGCGCGAGAGCACGTGGCCGGGGTGCTCCAGCAGCGCCTTGAGCAGCAGGTATTCGTAGCGCGTCAGGTCGAGCGGCTGGCCGCGGTAGATGACGCGGGCCTCGGGTTCGCGCAGTTCGAAGCGCGGCGCCGCTGCCGGCGCCGGGGCCAGGCGGCGCAGCACCACGCGGATCCGCGCCACCAGTTCGCGCGGCGAGAACGGTTTGGTCACGTAGTCGTCGGCGCCGATTTCGAGCCCGACGATGCGGTCGATTTCATCGCTGCGGGCGGTCAGGAAGATCACCGGCACGTTGGAGAACTGGCGCAGCAATCGGCATACCTCGAAGCCATTCATGTCGGGCAGGCCGACATCGAGCACGATCAGGGCAGGCACGTCGGGCGCGCGCATCGCGTCCAGCGCCTGCCCGCCAAGCGTCACGTGTAGCGGCGTGAAGCCGTCCGTGCGCAAGGCATAGGCGATGCTGTCGGCGATTGCCAGTTCATCTTCAACGATCAGGATGGTTCGGGACATCGTCGGGCATTCCGGTGGTTGGCGTGTGGCGAGTATCGGGGCTGGCCGCGAGCGCGTCAATGCCCGCTACGAGGCCGCGCGCCACGGAAACGTCGGCCGCACCAGCAGCCAGCTCAGCACCACCAGCGCACCAAAGCCCGAGTAGGCGGCGATGAATACCCATGGCGGCGCTTCGTAGAACATGAACTGGCGCATCCAGTGGGCGATGAAGTCGCCTTCGTAGGTGACTTGGCCGGCCTGCTCGCGCAGCCATTGTTCGAGCGTGGTCAGCGGACAGACGATGCCCAGCCATGCCTCCATCGCGATATACGCGATCCCGACCAGGTGCAGACCCCGGAACCAGAAGTTCTTGACCCAGTTCCAGCGCAGGGCCGCGCCCACCAAGGTCAGCAGCAGGCCGCCGATGATGAACAGCACAATGCCAACGTGGGTGATCAGGACGGCGTTGGCGAGCAATTGATAGGGCATGGTCATTCCACTTTACTTGGCAGGAGCCTGCGGCGCCAGCGCCTTGTAGGCGTTCAGATAGGGCGCGGCGGCTGGTTGCTGCGCATTCCACTGCGGCGTTGGCATGGCGTCGGCCAGCATCAGCACACCCAGCGCGACCGTGCGGCTGATGCTGGCCATGTTGGCATAGTCGATCTTCTGCCACTGGTCGCCCGGCTGGTGATAGTCGGGAAATTCAAACAGCACGCTCAGTGTGTGGGCCGGCACTCCAAGCGCAGCGAATGCCACATTGTCGCTGGCCCCGAAATAGCGGTCGCCCTGGGTATCCTTGACGATCTCGACCCCGGTCATGCTGCCGGCCTTGGCAAGGACGGCGGGCAGGCCGGAGAAATCAAAGCCGGTCAGCGCCGCCTTGCGCAGCATCGGACCGTGCATGCCATCGGTGCGCCCCAGCTGTTCGAGGTTCAGGTCGGCCACCGTTTGCCTGACCGGCACCAGCGGGTGGCGCCCGTAATAGGCTGAGCCGAGCATGCCGAGCTCCTCGCCGAAGACGTTCAGGAACAGCACGCTGCGCTTGGGGCGCTCCTTCATTGCCGCCAGCGCGCTGGCCACCTCGATCACCGCCACGGTGCCGCTGCCGTCGTCGTTGGCGCCGTTGAAGATGGTATCGGTGCGCATGCCCAGGTGATCGTAGTGGGAGCTGAGCACCACATAGGTATCCTTCAAGACCGGGTCGGAGCCGCGCAGCAGCGCCGCCACGTTGCGCAGTTTGACCTGCTTGACGCTGGCGGCGGCCAGGTGCAGGTCCAGCGTACCGCCGCTGTCGCCGTCCGGCAGCGCGTTGAAGAACCTGGCCGCCTGCCCACCGTGCATGCTCAATAGCCGAACGGCGGCTGGCGCTTTCGGCACGGCGGGGTCGCGCAATTCGCCGCGCCCGCCCGCGTTGCCGTTGGCCTCCTGGGAATCGAACAGCAGGACCATCAGCGGCTGGAGCCTGGCGATGCGCGCCAGCACCGCATCGCGGGCCGCGAGCATCTTCTGGTACTCGGCCATCGTTTGTGGAAGGATCGGGGCCGGCTCGACCAGCACGACTTTGCCGCGCACGGCCGTGCCCAGCGCTTCAAGCGGCGCAAGATCATTCCAGCGCGCCTTGATCAGCGCGACCCCGTTCGCGTCGAGCGCCGCGCCGGGTGCAAAGCTGACCTGCGCCGGCGTCAACGCCAGGCGCTCCGCCCCGGACTGCAGCGTGAATGCGAAACCGGCCAAGTCGGGCTGGGTGATGGTCCAGGTGGCGGTCTGGAAGTACCCGTCGTCGCCCATCGGCTCGTGGCCGGCGCGGCGGTACTGGGCGGCGATATATTCGGCCGCCAGGTCCTGTCCGCGCGAGGGCGTGCCGCGCCCTTCGAGCAGGTCGGAAGCGAGGAACGACAGGTGGCCGCGCAGCGAATCGGCGCTGATGCGCTCGAGCGTGACGCTTTGCACCGGGGTCAGGGTCGCGGCGGTAGCGCTGGCGGCAAACAAGGCCAGCGCGGCGATCAATTTGTGCATCGTGTCCGCTCAGGAAAAGGTTGTACGTGGTCGCGCACGGCGGCAGCCAATTGCGCGGGTTCGTCGACGTACAGGAACAGGTAGCGCGGTGCGGGGCGTTCCACTTGCCAGTGCGTGAGCTGCACAACGGCATCCTGGTCGATCACGACGACGATGTTGGCGCTGTCGGCCGGGGTCGACGTCAGCGTGGCGCTGCGCGGCACCGCATGGCGCAGGCACCAGGCGGCCGCGCCGCCATCGAACGCTTCGCAACTTTCGATTGCACTGCGCGGAATTTGCGCCGCCAGGCGGCCTGCAACCTTCAGGTCCAGCACAGTCGCGCCAAGCACATGCGAGCTGCCTTGCATCAGCCAGCGGTCGCCCATGATCCACATCAGCGTGTACCCGGCCAGCGCGAGGCAAACCAGGTGGATGCGCGTGGCAATGACCGGATCGTGCACCATTACGCTGGCGATGAAGGCGTTCAGCGGCAGGTCGACGAAAGTGCTGACCATGCCGATCAGCACGAAGGTGGAATACGAACTCCTGGCCCCGAAACCGAAGGCCTTGCCAGGCGGGCGGAGCGGCTGCGGCCGGCGCGCCAGCCAGGCCAGGCAGGCATGGAAGTTGGCCCGGTCCATCCGCATCCATCCAGTCAGCAGGGATGGCGTCAGTGCGGCGAGGCGGGCCGGCCAGGTGCGCGCTGCGCGCCAGCGCGTCACGCCACCGTAGCCGCCGGACAGCAATTTCGCTACCATCAGGCTGCAGACGGCGGCCTTGGCCAGGCTCATGATCGCGGCGCGCGGGCTGCCCTTGCTGGCGCCCATGGCCAGGATGACGCCTGACGTCATCAGGAAGAAGACCAGTCCGAAAAGATAGGACCAGCTCATCTCGCCGATCCGTGCACGGCCGCGCCGGAAGGCGTCTGTCATCGAGCGGGCGCTTTCAGCGGTCGCAGGGCGGCAAACAGCGCAGCGAGCGCCAGCAGCAAGCCGACACCCTTCCCCGCCACCACCCATGCCGATGGCAGCGACGACGGGTCGGGCAGGTCGAGTCGTGCCAGCTGGCCGAAGAAGCTGAAATAGCCCATGCCGCAAGCGCAGCCCCAGGCGGCGGCAAGGAAGCGCTGGCCGGTGATCTGGTCACGCCCGACGCGCCAGGCGCCGTACAGCAGGAAAGCGCCGAGCAGGATATCGTCCAGCCAGGCCGGCCACATCGACAGGTGCGCCAGCTGGTGCCAGCGGCGTGCCGTTTCAGCCAGCGGCAGGAAGATGCCGGCCACGACGGCGAGGCGGCGGCTGAATGCGAGGGTCATCGAGGGCGGTTCCTGGGCTAGAAAACGTTGCAAATATTCCAACAAGGTAACACGGCGACACCGTCCTCGGCAATAGCGCGGCATGGCCGATTTCGGAGATGCCAACCTGCCAGTTGGCCTGGTGCGATCTATTTGGCGGCGCCATCAGCGGGGGCTGGCTTGACGGTCCGCGACCCGGGCCCAATGGTCCGGTCGAACAGCTTGAACAAGGCCGTGAAAAACAGCTCCTGATTCTTTTCGTGATAGATGCCGTGACCCTCTTGTTCCAGTTCCAGCCATTCGACGTCCTTGTTGTTACTCCGCAGGGCATCGACCATTTTCGTGCTATGCCAGACGTTGACGCGATTATCCCATTCACCGTGGGCGATCAGAACCGGCGCCATGATGCGGCCGGCATTCCTGAGCGGGGAAACATCGTCGAACACTTGCTTTCCCTGGCCTTGTCCCACCTGCCTCTTGATCGCCAGGCGACCAGTGGCCCGCGCATTGATGTCCGAGTCATCCTTGAGCATGATGCCAATATCGCTGACCCCCGCGAAGCTGGCGCCGCAACGGTACAGTTCAGGGGTCTTGGCCAGGCCCCACAGCGCCGCGTAGCCGCCGTAGCTGGCGCCATAAATGCAAATGCGCGCGGGATCGGCATGCCCATTGGCGATGAGCCAGCGCACGCCATCGGTGATGTCATCCTGCATTGCCAAGCCCCACTGGCCATATCCAGCCTCCGTGTAGCGCTTGCCGAAGCCTTCCGAACCACGAAATTGGGGCTGAAACACAGCATAGCCCCGCGCTGCCAGCATCTGCACTTCGGGATTCCAGCCCCAACCGTCGCGCGCCTGGGGGCCGCCGTGAATGAAGACGATGGTCGGCTTGGGCCCGTCCCCGGCCGGCATGGTCAGGTAGGCCGGAACGTTCAGGCCGTCGCGTGCCTTGTAATTGACAATTTGCATCGGGCGCATCTTCTCGACATTGATCTCGGGTCTCAACGCCGCGACCAGCCGCATAGCTCCCGTGACGACGTTGAGCACGAGCCATTGCCCGGGGTCGGTATCGCTGTAGGAAAAAATCAATACCGATTCCTTGCACTTGCCTTGCATGAGATTGATGTGGCCTGGCAGTGCCACGTCGACCGCGCGCTGCAAGGATCCGCATACCGGATCGAACCACTCGATCTGGGGCTTCATGCCACGGGTCATCACATAGCTCGCTTTTTCCTCGGAAGTATCGAGATCGGCGTACACATCCTCGGTCGGATGCCCAACCATCATCTCGCCCAGCTTGCGTTCGGCCAGGTCGTAGCGAAAGTAGGCCAGCGTGTCGCGCCCCTGCCGCGACGACACCACCAGCGACTTGCCGTCGCTGGTGAAATAGCGCGGGATCCAGCGGTCCGACAGAAAAGGAAACGTCGCCAGCTTTTCCCATTTCTGGTCTTGGGACACGCGGAACCAATAGGTCATCGTGGTGTCATCCGTCCAGAATGCCGAGCTGGCCGTTACCGCCATCCTGAGCTCGCCGTCCGGATCAAGCAATCTCGTTACTCGTTCGCCCGGCACGCTGCTATTGAGAATCGTGAGTTCCTTGGTGGCGACGTTGATCCGCGTAATCGATCCATCGTTCCAGCCCGCCGCAAAGCGACCATTTCCCGCCGCGTCTGGCGTGACCTTGCCGATGTAGTAGTCGCCGGCGTTGACTACTTCCTTGCCTTCGAGATCGACGATCCGGGCATATCCAGTCTCCCCTCGGTAAGTATTCATGGTGGACGAGACGACCAGCATGCGCTCGTTGAACCACTCGATCTCGACAGGATTGCCCATGTAGGTCTGTTCAGCGATCAGGAAGCGCGACACCATCGTCGACGTATCGATCAGGATGGCCCGGCGACTCTCGCCCTTGATGGCGATGGCCGCGATATATTTGCCGTCTGGCGAGAGCGTCAGATCGGACAGGCTTGCCCTTTTCGTCGTATCCTTGATACTGAGCGGCAGGTCGGGGACGGCGGCCGTGCTGGCGGTGGCCAGAAGCCAAAGGAAGGCGAACAAGAACAAGCGCGTGCTGAGCATGGGTAGGGGAATGGCATGAAGTGTGACGCCACTGCGTCGGGCGTAAACAACATTGGGGCCGGGATCGTCCGCTTTGCAGCGAACTCCTCCGGCCCCAAACGCCCGCGCACATCAGCGCGCAGGCGGCAAATCGCAATGATTATTGCAGTTTGATTTCGACGTCAACACCAGCTGGCAGGTCCAGCTTCATCAGCGCGTCAACGGTTTTGTCCGTTGGGTCGACGATGTCCATCAGGCGCTGGTGGGTACGGATTTCGAACTGGTCGCGCGAGGTCTTGTTGACGTGCGGCGAACGCAGGACGTCAAAACGCTGGATGCGGGTTGGCAGTGGTACTGGGCCCTTGACGACAGCGCCGGTACGCTTGGCGGTCTCGACGATTTCCAGTGCGGACTGGTCGATCAGCTTGTAATCGAATGCCTTCAGGCGAATGCGGATTTTCTGGTTTGGTGCGGACATGGTATTTCCTCTAAAAGAGCGAACCGGCTTCTAAGGACCGGCAATATGAATTTGGTGCCACTGTGCATCAGGTGGGAGCGAGAGTATAACCCCCTTCCCACCTTTTTGATACTAACTTTGATCGTCGTAATCAGAGGGGACAGACCCGCAGGGTCTTTCCCCTGGGATTATTTACCGGCGACTTCCGACAGGATCTTGGCAACAACACCAGCGCCGACGGTACGACCGCCTTCGCGGATGGCGAAGCGCAGGCCTTCTTCCATCGCGATCGGGTTGATCAGCTTGACGGTGATCGACACGTTATCGCCTGGCATGACCATTTCTTTGTCCGCTGGCAACTCGATCGAACCAGTCACGTCCGTGGTACGGAAGTAGAACTGTGGACGATAGTTGTTGAAGAACGGGGTGTGACGGCCGCCTTCGTCTTTCGACAGGACATAGATCTCGCCGGTGAAGTGGTTGTGCGGCTTGATCGAGTTCGGCTTGGCCAGAACCTGGCCGCGCTGGACATCTTCACGCTTGGTGCCGCGCAGCAGCAGGCCGACGTTGTCGCCGGCTTGACCCTGGTCCAGCAGCTTGCGGAACATTTCCACGCCGGTGCAAGTGGTTTTGACGGTGTCGGAGATGCCGACGATTTCAATTTCTTCGCCGACTTTGACAACG
>JANYGW010000158.1 GCA_025359245.1 Massilia sp. | reverse complement strand
GGGCCAGTTCCGTCAAGTCTGGTTAGAGCTCGGGGTCGGGCCGCCATTCGTTAGGCGACTTTTGGTGCCCTGTGCGTCACCACTATTGTCCTCCCCCTTTCATGGTCGGGGGCGAGGCCCTCATCCTCATGAATGGTTAGGCGACTTTTGGTGCCCTGTGCGTCACCACTATTGTCCTCCCCCTTTCATGGTCGGGGGCGAGGCCCTCATCCTCATGAATGGTTAGAGCGGAAATGGCGTACTATCCGACCGTGTTCGGGCAACGCACGACGCTGGTGCGTCTGAATGCGGATCACGGGCTGGTCCTTGCATACAGCGCCGAGCAAAAAATTGATGCATGGCGCGTCGAATCAGTCCTTGATGCGCTGTTCAACGCAACATGGTTGACCTGCATGTTCCTCGTTGTCCGCGTATTCTACGAGGAGAAAATTGCCAAGCGCTAAGCGCGGCTGCCGGATGGAGGCTTGCATATGGAACTGTCGATTCAGAAATGGGGCTACAGCGCGGCGCTGCGCTTGCCTATCGAATTACTGGGCATACTCAAGGTGACGCTGGGCGACAAGCTGACCGTCAGCGTTCAGCCCGACGGCGTGTTGCTGAAAGCGGCGCGGCCTTCTTATGCGCTGGCCGAGCTGGTGGCGCAGTGCGATCCCGCTGCACCAGAGCCCGCCGACATGGCGGCGTGGGTCAGCGAGAAGCCGGCAGGACGCGAAGCCTGGTGAGCCGCGCCAAGTTTGGACGCGATGACATCGTCACGGTAAGCCTCAATCCAAGAGAAGGGAATGAGCGAAGTCGCATCCGGCCAGCGCTGGTGCTCACACCCCGAGAGCGTTCAACGCACTGGACGTCTTGCTGGTGGCGCAGATAGCGCAGGGTGGAGACTTTGCACGTCTTCGTGCAATCACTGACTGAGTTGTTTTCCAATGGAGAAAAAATGAGTTTTTTCAAGCGGTTATTCGGCCGGGATGCCGCATCCGGCGATGCTGCCGTCGCTCCCACTGCCACTGATCCCGAAGCAGCAGCCGAAAGCCACTGGCAGCAAGTCTACGCAGCCAGGAAACACACCTTCACCGCCGCTTTCGGAGAATTTCCGCAAGATATACTCAAGATGGGCGACCTGCTCGGCATCTGGCCCGGCGGCGGGCTATACGTGATCCCTGCCCCACCGCTGGGCACCGGCGCCGTCATCTACACGTCGTTCGGACTGACCAACCCGGACATGCCCGCCACGCTGACCGTGACCGACCTGCGCACCGAGAGCAGCGCGGGACAGATGACCCGCACCGAAGGCACGATGCAGCGCAGGGAGAATCCGCGCGCAGCGACGCAATGGCCAGGCTACGGCTACGAGATCATCGTGGCGGCGCGCGAAAACGCGGAATGGCCATTGTGGCTGTTGCAGTGGGCCGTCAAGGCAGAAATGCTCAAGGATGCCGATCTGCGCGGCCTGGTCGAAAAATACGATGGCTTGACCGTCGTGCGGATACAGGTCGGCGAACAGGCCTTCGTCAATCTGCTGATCGCCAAGGCGCAGGCACCGTTCTTGACCGGGTTTGATCTTCCCAATGGCCGCGCCGAATTGTTGGTGGCGACCGTCATCACGGACGACGAAATGCATTGGTCCAAGGAGCACGGACGCATTGCGCTGCTGGCCGCCCTGCACGCGGCGGGCATCGGCCAATTCAGTGTGCTTGATCGACAATCGGTCGTGTCCGAAGGACCATTCGATTTCGCTGACGTGACGTCGCGCGAGCAGATGATGGCCCTGGCGGAGAGCGGCACGCTGCACAAGATACTGCTGTTTCCGGCCGAATGCGGCGGCGACGATGTCGCCATGAATTGGACGTTCGTGCCAGCCGCCGCGGCCAGGTTGAAAGACGCGGTCACCGACCTGCTGATCGAAGCGATCAAGGCCGGCGACATCGACAAACTGGATGTACGGCCCGAATACAAGGGAAACAGCTTCGTACCAGCCAGGATCCATGTCGTGGCGACCCACTCGGCAAAGAGTGGCGGCTTCACCAAGACCATCGAGGTGTGGTGATGGGCCAGCATTCATCGTCTCGACGTATCGGCACAGTTCGAAAAAAATATGCATTCCTGTGCTGGCTTTTGTTCGCTTGCATGGCCGGGCCGGCCGTTGGCCAGGCGGCGCAGACGCAAATGCGTGGGGCTGCGGCATGTGCAACCGACACGGTGGCGTGGTCTTGCTATGGCGCCCTGGACGCGGCGATGCATTTTCTTACCGACAGCCGGCAGCGGATTCCCTTCTTGCGCTATCGGGTGCAACGATTCTCCAATCAGGAACTTCGGGCTGAAGAGGAGTCTTTTGAAGAGAAGGAAGCGAAACAAGGCCGTACCATCAAGAGATATTTCATGGTGATGCCATCGCGCGTCGAACTGTTTCAGGGATGGTCGGACTGGGAATCGCCGTCCAAATCGCTCGCCAATGAGCTGGACCAGGTGATCGATACACTGCAGGCGGCTTTTCCGAATGGGCCGCACTCGATCGGCCAAAAGCGGCAACAGGCCACCGGCACCGTCAAACGATATGCCTATCCCGTGGGCGAAGTCAGCGAAAAGAAACTCGTCACGGCGTGGACGTCCAAAGACGGGGCCATTCATTTTCAATATGACGATGTCGGCGAACCCGTCGGCCCGTATGAAGTGGTCGGAACCTGGCAGCAGACGATATCCTCGCCGTGGAAGAATGACTACCCGCTCCCCGACACGCAAAGCAATGTGGGACAGCAGTTTCGCAATTTAGGCGAAGCGCGGCGTTTCGCGCCCCGCGCGGAGTGAAGTACGCTGGCTTGACAATTTTCGGATCGGCGCCAAGGACATCGCGGCCCGCCACGACGTATACTCGCCGCCATCCCCATTGACGGAGGCTATTCATGCCATTGCGTTTATTCGTTCTCCTGCTTGCCCTTGTTTGCAGCCCGGTGCCGGCCGCAGAACAGCCAGCCGCCGCGCACGCCAGCGCCAGCGCGATCGACCTCGAGCCGCTGCGGCGCCTGATCGACGAGCGCCTGGCCCTGATGCCGGACGTGGCGCGCCACAAATGGAATACCGACAGCGCGATCGACGACCTGCCGCGCGAGCAGCAGCTGATCGACTCGCTCATGGCGCAAGCGCAGCAGCTTGGCATTCCGGCGCCATGGGCCGAGCGCTTCTTTCGGGCCCAAATCGAGGGCGCCAAACAAGTACAGCGCGCCCATGTCGCGCGCTGGAAGCAAGCCAGCGCCGGCAAGTTTGGCGACGTTCCTGACCTGGCCACCGTGACTCGTCCGCGCCTCGATACCCTGACGGCGCACATGCTGCGCGAACTGGCCGCGGATTGGCCGGCGCTGGCCGATCCATCTCAACGCGCGCGCATCGGCGCGGTGATGGCACGGCTGGACAACGGCACGCCGGAGGCAGCAGCAACCGTGATCGCGCCGCTGATCGACGGCAGCGCAAGCAGCATGGCTGCGCGCCGGCCTGACCGCTCCCTGCTGCAGGCCGCGCAACAGCGCAAGAACGCCCTGGTCAAGGACCTGGCCAAGTTGGTCAACATCGATTCCGGCACCGACGACGCCAAGGGCCTGGCGCAGGTCGCCGCCGTGCTGGCCCAGCGCCTGAAGCAGGCCGGCGCCAGCGTCGAGGTCATCGATGCGCCGCCTGCTGCCGGCAAGATGGTCATCGGCCGGCTGCACGGAACCGGCACCCGCAACATCATGCTGATGATCCATTACGACACCGTGTTCGGCATCGGCGACGCGGCCAAACGCCCTTTCACGATCACCGGCAACAAGGCCTACGGTCCCGGCGTGGCCGACGCCAAGAGCGGCGCGCTGCTGATCGTCCATGCGCTGGCGATCGCGCGCGAACGTCGCTTCAATGATTATCGAACCATTACCGTGCTGTTCAATCCGGACGAGGAAAAAAGCTCGCTCGGTTCGCGCGACTTGATCGCCAAGCTCGCGGCCGAACAGGATATCGTGCTGGTGTTCGAACCGCCCGAAGCGGACGTCGTGACGGTGGCCACCAACGGCATCGCCTACGTCCACCTCGACGTCAAGGGCCGCGCATCGCACGCCGGTTCGGCGCCGGAGGCGGGCCGCAACGCCGCCATCGAATTGGCCAACCAGGTCATCCGGCTCAAGGACCTGGGCAACCCGGCCAAGGGGACGACCGTCAGCTGGACCGTGCTGCAGGCGGGCGAGCGCGTCAACGTCATTCCCGACAAGGCCAGCGCCACCGCCGACATGCGCATGTCCGACGTCGGCGAGATCGTCCGCGTGCAGGCCGAGGCCGACAAGATCGTCCAGACCACGCTGATCCCGGATACCGAAGTCCGCGTCACGCTGGAAAACCGCCGCCCGCCGTTCAGCAAGAATTCGGGCAGCGATCGTTTGGCCGCCGTGGCAGACAGCATCTATCAGGAACTCGGCAAGTCGATACGCCCGGTCGCGATGCGCTACGGCACCGACGCCGGCTTCGCCTATCATCCCAAGGCCAGCAAGCCGGTGGTCCTCGATGGCATGGGCATCGTCGGCAACCGCATCCACTCGCCCGACGAATGGGCCGATCTCGACAGCGTGGTGCCGCGCTTATACCTGACAGTGCGGATGCTGGAGACAATCGGCAAATAACGCTACACTCGCTGGCATAGCAAATAACGCAAGGCGCCATGATGAACGAACATAAGATCACACTGGAAGCAGAACCACAGGCGAGCGACATGCACGTGCTGATCAAGGGCCTCTCGGACTACAATGCCGCGCACGCAAACGGCGATACGCCGAACTACCTGCTGGCGACCGTCAGGGACAGCGACGGAAAACTCACCGGCGGCCTGCTCGGCGCGACCTACCTGGGCTGGCTGCAGATTCAGGTGGTCTGGCTTGACGACAGCCTGCGCGGCCTTGGCTACGGCACGGAACTGATGGCGCTGGCCGAAGCCGAAGCGGTGCGGCGCGGATGCCCGCACTCATTCGTGGAAACGCTCAGCTTCCAGGCCCTCCCCTTTTACGAAAAATGCGGCTACCAGATATTGAGCCGCTTGCCCGACTTTCCGCCTGGCGGCGCGCGCTATTCGCTGACCAAGCAACTGCACGCCAAGCCCGATTAGCAGGCAGCTGCGATGGCCACCACGAAGCGACGCACACAAGGCCGGCACCCGCTGATGATCTGGCTCTTCTTCCTGCCGTTCCTGTTATTCGGCATCGCCCTGCTGGGCCTGGCCGCGATGAAAGTGACCCAGCACCTCGACGCGCAATCGTGGCAGCCGGTGCGGGCCACGCTGCTCGAACGCGGCGTCGCCACCGAGAAGAATGCCAGCGGCAGCGACCGGATCGGCGGCGCGGCGCGCATCAGCGGCGCCTACGCCTACCAGTGGCAGGGCAAGCGCTACGAGAGCAACCGGCTCAGCTTTTTCAGCGCCAAGACGCGCAGCACTGGCATCGACCTGGACGACTGGGATGCCCGCCTGGCGACGCTCATCGGCGCACCGGGGAACACCTTCTATGCATGGGTCAATCCGCGCGCGCCCAGCGAAGCGGTTGTGCTGCGCGACTTGCGCTGGCTCGAAATCGGCGCGATGGTGGGCGTCGGCTTGCTGCTGGTGTGGCTCAGCGCGGCGTTCCTGTTCGGCGCCGACCCGCATCAAACGGCGCCTGCGTTTTCCTGGCGCGCCGTCGGCATCATGTGGGTCGTGGGCCTGCTGTTGGCGGTGCTGTGCCCTTTGCTGTGGCGCGATGGGCATCCGGTATGGGCCGGGATCACCGGCATCCCGCTGATGCTGGCCGTGTACGGCACGGCCTACGGCCTGCTGCGAACTTAGCCTGCCCTGACCATCTGCAAGAAACCGTCAATCAAACTGAGAATGATGGTTTGGTGCTCTCCTGCCGCCAAAAATGACACGTTCAGTTCCGCCGCTGTCGCGATGGCCATGTTCAGCTGGGGGATCAGCATCGCATGTTGTCCGCCGTAGCCCCATGCGAAGACGACAGCATAGCCGGCTATGACCCCGCTCCACCACAGGTTGCCGTATTCCATATTGACTAGTTTGCCATCGTCACCCAGGCCGCTCACATGGGCTTTGTGGCTGTCGGCGAGCCAGCTTGCCGGCACCACTTGCTGGCCTTTCCAGCGTCCGCCGTCAAGCGCCATCCAGGCCAGCTTCATCAGGTCGCGGGTACGCATTTGCAGTCCGAACGAGCCGTGCACCATGCCAGTGGCGTCGCGCGACCACGCCGTTTGGCTGATACCCAGCGGCTGGAACAGCTTGCGCGTGGCGAGCGCCAGTGCGTCCATCCCGTAGGCGTTGCTCAAAATGGGCGACAGCAAATGGGACGCCGCCGTGCTGTAGTTCCAGACAGTCCCGCGCGGCGCGCCGTCCGACGGCAGCCCAAGCGCGAACGCCGTCATGTCGGGCGCGCCGGTCGCGTCCAGCTGTCGGGCCGATTCATCCCATTGCTGGCCGCCGCGCATGTCGAGCAGTTGTTGCAACGTGATGTCGGCGGCAAAGGGGTTCGGTGTCCTGGCCAACTCCTTGGGCAACAAGGTACGCAAGGTGTCTGCGGTACTGCCGATCTTGCGCTCGTTGAGGGCTTGGCCGATCAGCATGCTGCTGACGGTCTTGGTGACCGAGGCAAGGCTGCGCAGATCGGACGACTGCGCGCCGCCATAATATCGCTCGCCGATCAGTTTGCCGTTTCGAACCACCAGCATGCTATACAGAAAGGGAATGGCAGCGCCGGTATCGAGCACGCTTTGCATCGCGGCATACGCAATGCCCTGGCTGTCCGGCGTCGCCGTTTCCCAGTCATCGGGAGCGATGGGCGTGGGAATGACACGCTCTTGCCCGGATCCGCTATTGCCACCACCGCACGCGGCCAGCCAGGGCGCGGCCAAAGCCAATCTGAGGATGTCGCGTCGTGTCGTCGTCATTTTATTTCTCCGTTGGGATGCCAGGCAGGCCTGTCGATGCCGCACGATCCCATGTTCGACCGTCCTGCGCATGTGCCGAAAGATAGACTCGGGGCGATATCCTTTTAACAACCTCCCGTGCTAATATCGCGTCATCATTTTTTCAACTCGGAGCATCAATTGAACAAAGCCGGATGGGTGGTTTGCGTGATCATGGTTGCGGCCAACGCGAGTGCCGGAGACGCCCGGGAACGCACAATCAACGGCGTGCGCTTCAGCGCCTTCGCCGCTGCCACCGACCGGATCGAACTGACCGCGCGCGGCATGCCCGGCCAGACGCCGACAGAGCTGCGCGCCGCCTTCGATGTGCGTGCCAGGGAACTGTGTCCCGCAACGGCCGTCCAGGAACCGCTGACGCAGGGCGAGTACGATTACCTGCAAGGCGGGAACCAGGTCACGATGGCGGCCGGCGGCGCCTTGCTGAACATGACCCAGTACCACCTGCTCAAGAAAGCGCCGACGCTGTCCGCGACGCTCGTCTGCACGCGCCAAGCCGACGCTGCTCTGCCACGCGCGCAGCCATTCAATGTCTACGTCAAGAACGAACTCGGCGAAAATATCAGTTATATCGACCAGGGATTTGCCTCGTTCAACCGGGCCCAGTTGGACGTTCCCGTTGCCGGGGTCGCGCTGCGCGAAACCCTGGTGCGTAGCATTGGCAAGGCGCTCGGCGAGCGTGGCTACCAGGCCGTGATGGTCGATACGCAGGCCGCGGCCGACGTCACCATCACCGTCTCGAAGGCGCATGTCCCGCAGGAGCAGTTCAATGGGATCGCCTTGCTGACCAAGATCGGCCTGATCGGCCTGAGCAACCTGAGCGCGGAATTTTGCAGCGTGGCCGTCACCGTGCAACGCAAGGACAGCGCGGACCAGCTCTATGCGAGCGGCGTCAGCACCCGCAAACTGATCAAGCCAGTGTATGGCAACTGGGCCAGGGACATGGCGGCCGGCCCCGCACCGGACTTGCACATAAAGACCAGCGCGGCCTTGTCGCAAACGCTGGCCGACGACGTCGCGGCGGCGATCCATGGCATGCCGCCTTCCGCGTTCGACCCAGGTCCGGCAATGCCACCCGCCGCCAGCCACTGAGGAGGAAGGTTGAGACATGCCCCGCTGGTCGCACTGCTGCTCGCCATTCCTTGCAGTGGAATGGCATCCGCCGACGCGTTCCTGGCCAATCACAATGTGCTGTCGTGGCCAAGAATGACCGCCGGTGATTTCGGCTGTTATATCGAGATGACTTTCAAGGTCAGGGACAAGAAATTCAACTGTGGCCTCAAGCATTACGTCAACCATGGTGACCCGTGCAAGCATCCGGAAACCTATCAGGAAGGCCCGGTTTTTCCAAACAGCGTCGCAAGCCGGATTCATCCGCTCGTCAAGAGCGTCAACCTGCGCTGGGAGCATGGCGACTTGCAGGCCATCAGTTTAACCTTCACCAAAAAACTACGGCGCGACGACATCGCCAGGATCTTCGCGTTGCCGACCGCCTTCTCCTACCCAAAGGAATATCCGAACATCATGACGATTGATATCCAGGATTGCACGAGAGATGGAACTTGCCTGGAAATCCAGGGGTTTGACCACATCGGCAGCGGCGACATGGAATGCCCGCCCCAACTCAAGCGGCCCGCCAAATGAAGCGCCCACTTCTGCCTGCGACATGCAAGGTGCTGGCTTGCCTGGCGTTCTCCTTGTGCAGCATTGCTGGCACGGCACTGGCGGAAACGCCGGCCACCAGCGCCGTGCTCACAGCGAGTGACCTGCAGCGTTTCATGGACGACTATGTGCCGGCTCAGCTCAAGCGCAAGAACATCCCTGGCGCCGTCATCACCGTCGTCAAGGATGGCGAACTCATTTTCAGCCGCGGCTACGGCGTCGCCAACGTCGCCAGGACCGCACCGATGCGGCCGGAAACAACCTTGCTCAGGCCCGGATCGATCTCCAAGCTGCTGACGCTGGTCGCCGTCATGCAGCAGGTCGAACAAGGCAAGCTCGATCTGGACCGCGACGTCAATACCTACCTCGACTTCACGGTGCCCACGCCAGCGGGCGGCGTGCCCGTCACGCTACGCCGCCTGCTTGGCCATCGGGCCGGATTTGAACACCACCTCAAGGACATGATCCAGGCCGGGACCAGGCCGGAGCCGCTCGGCCCCTGGCTGCGGCATGCGCTGCCGCCGCGCCTGTTCCCGCACGGTGACGTGGCGGCCTATTCGAACTACGGCTACGGCCTGGCCGGCTACATCGTCGAACGCGTCAGCGGGGAACGCTTCGACGACTATGCCAAGGCCCATATCCTGGCGCCGCTGCATATGGACGCGTCGACCTTCGAGCAGCCGGTGGCGGCGGCGCGCCTGGCATCGGTGGCCAGCGCCTACACCGGCGCCGGCAACACGCCAGTGCCCGCATTCGAGACCATCATGCCCGGCCCTGCTGGCGGCCTGTCGAGCACCGGCGCCGACATGGGCCGCTTGATGCTCGCCTTGTTAAATGGTGGCGAACACCTGCTGGCGCCTGCGACGCTGGCCAAGATCATGCCCACGCCACTGCCCGGCGCCGGCCTGCCTGATGGTCTGCTCGGCTTCGAAGTCGATGACGCCGCCGGCAACCGCTTCATCGGCAAACATGGCCTGACCTCGGCCGTCGTGAGCCAGCTTGCCCTGCTGCCGGACGCGCACTTTGGCATCTTTGCCTCTTATAACAGCGTCGGCGATGCGCCGGGCGAGTTGCTCGCCGCAGTGGCCAAGCGCTACTTCCAGCGGCCGCCAACCAGCGCAGCGCCGATCGCTACCGAGAACGGCGATGCGCAGGCCGCCGCCGGCACCTACCAGATCACGATGCGCGCCGACTCGAGCTTTGTGCGCCTGCCGGCGCTGATGCAGCAGCTGCGCGTCACATCGGCGGCAGGCGGCGGCATCCATATCGACGCCATGCCCGGCTCCATGCGCGAGACGGCACCGATGCTATTTACCGGAGCCGATGGCGCCCGCGCGACGTTCAGGCATGGCGCCGACGGACGCTCTTATATGCAGGCCAGCATGGTCCCGCTCGCGTTCGAATGGCAAGCCGTTGCATGGTACCTCGACAAGCGCTTCGTGCTGCCGGCCGTCCTTGCCAGTGTCTTGCTGATCATCGTGACCTTGCTGGCGTGGCCTATCGGCGCGTTGCTGCGCCGGCGCCGCGCCCTGCAATTTGGTGCGGGGCCGCGCGAGCGGCGCGCGCATCGGCTGGTCCGGCTTGCACTGCTGGTCGACCTGCTCGCCCTGGGCGGCACCATCTGGCTGGCCGATGTCAGCACGGACTTGATGCGCATGAACGCGAGCCTCGACGCGGCGCTGCTCGTGCTGTACAGCGTCGCATGGTGCGCCGTGCTGGCGACACCGCTGGTGGTGGCCATCGCATTGCGCTTCTGGCGCGACCGGGTGGGCTCGACCTGGGCGCGTTTGCATCACTCGCTGATCGCGCTGGCGATGACGGTCTTCAGCTATTTCCTGGTCACCTGGGGAATCGCCGGCACCACGCTGAACTACTGACCGGGCCATATGGACAGCCTGGAGCAGCGCCTGATCGCCATGGTCAGTTCGTCCACGCAGCTGATGGCTGCGCTGACGGCAGCACGCGGGTTGGGGCTCGATTCCTGGTGCATCGGCGCCGGTGCGGTGCGCTCGCTCGTGTGGGACCGGCTGCACCATTTCGCCAGCCCGACACAGCTGGACGATGTCGACCTCGTGTATTACGAACGGCCCGTCAGGCCAGGACGCGATGCCGAACTTGAATCTGCATTGCGTGCGGCCATGCCTGCGCTGGCGTGGGAGGCGACCAACCAGGCCGGCATCGACGCCTGGTTCCGTGATCACCTGGCGCAGCACGTCGCCCCGCTGTATTCCCTCGCCGAGGGCATCGCGACGTGGCCGGAATACGCGACCTGTGTCGGCGTGACGCTGCATCCGGACGACACGCTCGGCATCATCGCGCCGCATGGCCTCGACGACTTGTTCGCGCTGCGCTTGCGGCACAATCCCACGCGGGCCGGCGTCGATGTTTTCGAGAGCCGGCTTGCATCGAAGCGGTTTGCCGAGCGCTGGCCGCTGCTCTCGATCACAGCGCCGTGACCAGGCACCTGAACCATCACTTTTTTACGAATGCGAGTCCATCGATGAACTTAGCACGTCTGCTGTCCCTGACTTTGCTGGCGCTGCCGGCCGTCGCGACGGCACAGGATTACACACCCAAGTTCGCCAGGGTCGAGCAGAGGGCCAGCGTCCTCGATCCCAGGCTGTGCCACAAGCCGGAATGGCCCAGGGAGTTGCTGCGCAACCTGGATCAGGGAGTGACGACCTTGCGCTTCCAGATTGCGCCAACCGGTAAACTGGTCGCGATGGACGTCGCCCGCAGCTCGGGATTCGCCGCCTTCGACAAGGCCGCCATGGTCGCCATGGAGCATTGCTCGTTCCGGCCTGGCAGTGTGAACGGCGTCCCGGTCCAGTCCAGCTTTTTCATCCAGTTCGTGTGGGCCTTCCGATGATCAAGCCGCTCGCCCTGTCACTGTTGCTGTGCCTGAATGCCACGCCACTTCTCGCGAGCGACTGCGCGAGCATTCTTTCGGCAGAGCAGTGCGCATACAACACGCAGCTTGAGACCAATGGCGCCGACCATGCCGCCACCCAGGCTGCATTGCAGACGCTGATCGCCAAATTCCCGGACGGAAGCTGGCAGGCACGCAGCCTGACCTTCCGTCTGGCCGCGTCCTATTACCGCCAGTTGCGCTATACCGAGGCGGAAGCCCTGATCGCGCTGGTCGCCGACAACGGTCCCTACAAACGGCGCAACCCGAGCGCATCGAACAGCACCACTGATGCAATGGCTGCGCTGGTTCGCAAGGGAGATCCAGGCGCTGCATTGGTGCTGGGAGAGGCTGCTGTCCGCCGCGATACGGCCGCGCTCGAAGCGGCACGGCGCGCGCTGGCTGCGACTACCACGGCCGCGTCCGAAGAAGCCGGTACGAATGCGCATCGTCTTGTGATAGAGAAGGCTTACGAGCTTGCGGAGTCGTCCAGCGTGGTGGCCGAACTTCACCATGCGATGAAACATTTTCCGGAAGCGGAAAAAATGTATGTGGCCTCTTTGGCCTTGTTCGGCGAGACTGCTTCTGCCGCGCGGGACCCGCTGATACGCACCCGGACCGGACTGGCAATGCTGTACCGCAGCCAGGGCAAGGCGGCCGAAGCCCTTCCCCTGCAAGAGGCGGCGCTGGCCGATCTGCTTGCCCTGAACGGCCCCCAGCATCCGGACGTGATCGAGAGTGAAACCGAGCTTGGCTACATTCGCGCCCAGATT
This sequence comes from Massilia sp., assembly GCA_025359245.1. GTDB lineage: Bacteria > Pseudomonadota > Gammaproteobacteria > Burkholderiales > Burkholderiaceae_D > Telluria_A. The sequence continues at coordinate 102,873 of JANYGW010000158.1, read as the reverse complement.
CAAAAGGCGCATTGAACCTGGTGTGCAAGCTCGCCATCGAAGAAGCAGCCCTGCCACGCGCAATGCGTCGCAGGGCCAATGCCATTTCTTAATTCAGACGCGGCGACGCAAGAGTGCCACGCCAGCCAGGCCGAGGCCGAACAACCACAGCACCGACGGCTCGGGCACCGTCTGCAAGGTCATCCCGTCGACCTGGAGCGCCACGTCGCGCAGGTTCGAGTCCAGGAACAGCACATCGGACAATCCCAGCACGCTCGCTCCGGCGCCGATGACGTTGAAATTGAAGTGGGCCAGCATGCCGCTGCCGCTCACGCCTGGCACGTCGCCCAGCAGGCTGTCGAACACAAACGAAATCGTCCCGAGATCGTTGTCGATCATGCCGCCGTCAAAAAAGGTCGAACCGCCGGTGGCGAGGAAGGCGCCTTCGGTGCCGTCCATCGCCTGCAGCAAAGCCGGGTCAAACGACAGCGTGAACTGATACACGTACAGATCGGCGATATCCGTGATCGAGACGGCCAGGTCGAGCGTCGTCCCGATGATCGCGGGACTGGGTGTGGCGCCGAGCGACAGCACGGGGCCTGCGATGGCGGCCTGCATTGAAGCGAAGCCGAGCACGAATGCGATACAAAGACGATGTTTCCAAGCGTTCCAACTAACCATGATGCTTCTCTCCTTGCCTTGTCAGGCGTTTTATTCCAGTTGAATTGCGCCCGGCGGTCCCGGGCGGATGCATATCGCTGTATTACTTGCAGACCGTGCCGGCCGGGATGTGCTGCGCCACCATGCTGAGGTCGCGCACGTCGATGACGCCGTCGTGGTTCACATCTGCGCGCACGTCGAAACCGGCTTGCCCCGTGCGTTTGCCCATGGCTGCCTTGACGATCGCCAGGTCGTCGCAATTGACGACGCCGTCGCCATTCACGTCGCCCACCAGCTTGAGCGTGAAGTTTGCGTCCGATACGTCGAAGAAGACGTTGGTCAGCGCCTCGATCTTCAGGCGCGCCATCGTGCTGGCCACCAGCGGCAGCGTGACGGTCTTGCTGCCGTTGTTCGGCGTGCTCGCTGCCAGCACATACGGGAAGCTGGCGCCGCCATCGACCGACAGGCTGATCTTGACGTTCGCTTCATTGACCGGCGCCGCGCTGGTGTTGGCCACGCTCCAGGTCACGTTCTGGCTGGAGCCGGCGTCGAGCACCACGGCGCTGTTGTGCGAGGTGACCAGGAACGGACCGGCGTTAGGCGCCAGCACCAGCCGCGTCGCCGCGCTGCCGACACCGCCGTGGCCGTCGCGCGCCGTCAGCCGGAAATTGAGCGAAGCCGGGCTGGCGTTGGTGCCGGCGAAACCGACATAGCCGGCCGTCGGCAGGAATTCAGAGAAGCACTCCATGTCGGCGGCGGTCGGCGTGGCGGCGGCCGCCGGGCAGGCGCCAGTGACGGCGTTGGTGTTGTTGGCCAGGATTTGCGCCATGTCCGGGAACACCCGGGTCGGATTGGTCGTGACGAGGTTTTCGCCGACCGAACCGTATTCGAGCGTGTCGCTGTTGCTGACCACGGCGCGCAGGCCGAACTGGCGGAACAGCGGTCCATTGAGCTTGGTGTTGCTGATCAAGCCGGTGCCGGTTGCCGCGGCGCGGTCGTTCTGTTCCCACATATAGGTCAGCGTGTCGCCGTCGGCCTGGGTGGCGCTGCCGGTCAGCGCGAACGGCGTGCGGACCGGAATCGTGTAGGTCAGCGGCGCGCTGACCAGCGGCGCGCTGTTGCCGGTTGCCGTGACAACGCCGTGGCGAGTCGTCTGTCCACCGGCCGCTATCTGGCCGATGTAGCCGCTGCACGCGCCCGAGCAATTGAACAGCTGCAGCTGGCCCACGCTGGTCGCGGCAAGCGTGCCGCCAAAGGTCACGGTAAAGCCGGTATTGGACAGCGCGCTGACCGTCACCAGGCCGCCCGCCGGCCAGCCGGAAATGGCTTCGATTGCCGCCTTGACGCCGGCCGTCGTGTAGTTCGTGCCGAGCACGATCGGGGCCGACAGCTGGCCGTTGTATTGCAGCTGGAATTGCTGGCCGCTGATGGAAAACGCGCTCAGTGCGCCCATCTGCACTTCGTTGATGTTGGTTTCCACGCCCGAGGTGTAGGCGACGATTTCGTCGAAGCTGCGCTGCGACCAGTAGGCGTCGCTGTGGGTTTGCAGGTTGTCGGTGCCGCAGATGCCGGCGTAGGCCATGATCGACGAGCCGCTGCCCGGCTCCACCGAGGTGCCCGCATTGCGGTTGCCGCCGGAGCAGTTCGAGATCACGCCATTGAAGGTGTGGTTGCCGGCGAACTGGTGGCCCATCTCGTGCGCCACATAGTCGACCGCATAGAAGTCGCCCACCGGGGTCGGGATGCCGGTGCAGCCTTGGGCCTTGTTGTTGCCGCCAACGACGCCCAGGCTGGCGATGCCGCCGCCGTCGAGGCCGAGCGCGATATGGCCGACATCGAAATTGCCGGCGCCGGCCAGCAGGCCGATTACCTGGCGGTTGCGCGTGAGCGTGCTGCTGGCGCAACCGGTGGCCTGGGCCGCCGTAATGCAGGCGGCGCCGCCGCAAGGACCGTTGGCGCCGGTCATCTGGGCCGCCGTATTCAGGTTCAGCGCATCGGTGTTATTAATCAGCATCAGGCGGATCGAAGTCTCGTCCTCATACACCTGGGTCACGCGATTGATCAGCGACACCTTGGCGGCCGTGACGTTGGCCGCGCCGCCGAAGTATGTGGCGTACGACGGGTCGGTCAGCAAGGCCAGGCGGTAGGTGCGCAACTGGGTGCCGGCGGCCGCGCTGGCGGTGACGTCATCGGCCACCACCTGGTACGAGGCGCTGCTGGCGCTGCGGCCATCGGTCGCCGAGATCTCGTAGGCGCCGATGTTGCGGGTCGGGTCGGCCGTGACCGTCACGGACAGCACGCCATCCTGGTCGGCAATCGCCACCAGGTTCTGCACCGATCCGAAATCGCTGGCCGGATTGCGCACCGTGACGTTGACGGCGGCGCCCGGGATGAAGCCGATGCCGCGCACTTCGACCGCGTCGCCGGCGTGATAAAAGCCGCTCGCGAGGGCGATCTGGGCTTCGTCGAGCGCGCCTTCATTGAGCGCGCCGTGCGGGTTCGGCAGGTCGCGGCTGTGGTAGCTCAGATACAGGCTCTCGTCCTGCGGCGCATACGGATCGATATACCAGGCGCCGCGCGGCGAACGGATCGACGCATGCAGGCCAAGCGGCGTGATGTCCATCCGCATGCTGGCGCTTGGATCGTCGATGCCCTTGCCCGAATAGGTCGTGATTTCGGGGTGTTTGGCAGCCAGGCCGGCTTCCATGACCGGCGAGGCGACGATCGCGAAACGCTGGTAGCCGCCGTCCGGATGGGGCAGCGAGATGGTCAGCTGGGCGTTCGCGGCCGCGGCACTGCGCTCGAGCGGCGCCGTGGCGGTCAGTTGCGACATGCCGGAGCGGTCCAGCGTGGCGGCCCGGAAGCGACGCGGCGCAATCGCACCGGCCGCACCGACAGGACCGATGCGGGTCGCGGCGGCAGTTTTGGTTTGGGCGCTGGTGGCGCTGACGTCCTGCCAGAACGCACCGGTGGCCTGGGGCGCCGGGTTCGCGTCAGTGGCAGCTTGCGCCTCCACGCTGGCAACGCTGGTAGCGAGCGCCAGCAACAGCGTCAATGCACCGCCTGCGCCGCAACGGCCCAGGCGTGCAGGTGCCTTCGTGAGGCGACCTATGAACGACGGTATGGATGATGAGTCGATTTTCATTCCTTGCCCTTTGTTTTTTGTGTTTTAGGATGAACTATTTTTCCGATCGTGCCGAATTGCCGAAATATTAATGATGCCAATAATCGAACATTCCGCGTCACAGTATTACTTATTCGCCATATTGCAACAAGCGCATTTTTATGATTTTGTTAAGCCTTTGAAACGTGCTGGCAACGTCCTGTTATTGCGCGCAAAAAGCGCAGAGGCGGTGTCACAAAACTGCTTCCCTGCGCGTCTAAGGTCCACTACCATCACGACATGGCCGCCATGACTGACGCCGTATCCTCCACCGCGCTCGCCACCTTCGCCGCACTGCGGCCCAGGCTGTTCTCGATCGCCTATCGCATGCTCGGCACCCGCGCCGACGCCGACGATGTCGTGCAGGACGCCTGGCTGCGCTGGCACGGCGCCGACCACGCGCAGCTGCAGTCGGCCGAGGCCTGGCTGGTGACGGTCACCACGCGCTTGTCGATCGACCGCCTGCGCAGCCGCCAGGGCGAACGCGAAGCCTATGTCGGCTGGTGGCTGCCCGAACCGCTGGTCGAACTGGACCAGCGCACGCCAGAAAGCGCGGCCGAACTGGCCAGCGACGTATCGGTAGCCCTGATGTGGGTGCTGGAGCGCTTGTCGCCGGAGGAGCGCGCCGCCTTCCTGCTGCGGCAAGTCTTCGAGCACGACTACAAGGACATCGCGTCCATGCTCGGCAAGAATGAAGCGGCCTGCCGCCAGCTGGTGCACCGGGCGCAGGGCCGGGTGCAGCAGGAGCAGCCGCGCTTCGAGGTGCCCACGGAAGTGCACCGCGCGCTGCTGGCCAGGTTCATGCAGGCGGCTGCCGACGGCGACCGCGGCGCCATGAAGGCGCTGATGGCGGACGGGATCCAGCTGGTCGCCGATGGCGGCGGCAAGGTCAACTCCTTCTTCCACATCCTGCACGGCGCGGGCCGCGTGGCCGGCGTATACTGGGCGCTCGAGCATCAGAACCCCGGCCAGGTCAGCTACCGGCCGGCGCTGATCAACGGCGAACCGGGCTTGCTGCGCTATGTCGACGGCAAGATCGAATCGGCGCAGGCCTTCATCGTCGACGCCGACCGGATCGTGGCCGTCTTCGTGATGCGCAATCCGGACAAACTGGGCGCGCTTCCGCAATGTATGTGAGCCGGCTGTCACAACGCAGGCGCGCCAGGCGTCTAAGGAAGATGGAGGGCGCAACCGGCGCCCTTCGCCGACCCGAAGGAATCGCCATGAACCACACTGCCCGCCTCCCGTTTTTCCAGCTCGCCCAGCCCAGCCTGCAGGCCATGATCAAGCTGTCCGGCACCGTCAAGAACAGTTCACTGGGGCCGCGCCTGGTGGAACTGGTGAACCTGCGCGTATCGCAGATCAACGGCTGCGGCGTGTGCATCGACATGCACTGGCGCGACCTGATGCGCCAGGAAGCCGATCCGCGCCACCTGAACGCGCTGGCCGGCTGGCGCGAGGCGCCCTTCTTCAGCGAGCGCGAACGCGCCGCGCTCCAGTGGGCCGAGATGGTCAATGCGATACCGCTGAAGGATCCGGGTGATGAGGATTTCGCGCGCCTGCAGGCGCAGTTCAACGCCAATGAGATCGCTGAACTGAGTTATGCGATTGCGGTAATCAAAGGGTGGAATGTGCTCAACATCAGCTTGCGCAACCAGATTCCGGAAACGCCGGCGCCGGGTTTCTAAGCAGGATAAGCAGTGTCAGGGTTTCATTCTTGCGATCGCTTCGATGCGCGTCTCGCAGCTCTGCGCCTTGTCGATTTGTCCCGTCTTTTGATACAGGGAAGCGAGACGCTGCAAGGTGCGCACCACGTTTTGGGAGCGCGCGCCGAACACGACTTCCTGGGTTTGCAAAGTGCGCAGCATGAATGCCTCGGCTTCGGCCAACTGCCCGTTGGCTTGAGCAATCGTTCCCATGGCGAGCAAACTGAGGAGTAGTCGCGTCGATTTCACGCCTTGCCCCTGCTCGGCAAGCTTGAGTGATTTGCTGCCTGCCGATGTCGCATCGGCATAACGCCCAGCCTTGTACGCGGCGAAGGCTTCCTCATTCAAATTTGTCCATTCCACCGTCCATGGCTCAAGCTGGCGCGCCATCACGTTCACTCTGAACGAACAACCGCAATCGGCCGCTTCCTTGCGGACCTTGGCAACTTCTGCCTCCGGCATCCGTTTGGCGAGTCTTGCAATCTGACGGGCGGCCTCGTCGCCCGCACCCTGGTGCTGTGCGACGGAGGCCGGATCCGCTTGCATCGCGACCAACGCAATTCTGACCAGCTCAAACAAGCGGCACGCATGGCTATCGTTCTGTTCGACACCATCACCCGTGAGGTATTTCAATCCAAGGGCGAGTCGCCCGTCGATATCGGTAGCGTCGGCTGCCTGGCGATAGTATTTTACCGCTGCAACTGGATCGCGTCGCCGTATTTTTCCCTCATCGTAGAGACGCCCCAGCTTCACCATGGCCGATCTCTCATCATTCTCTACAGCCAGGCGATACCATTTTTCAGCCTCGGCAAAATTCGGTGGCATGGTCTTGCTGAACTGGTACATATCGCCAAGCTCAGTCTTGTACTGTGGCCACTGCGCTTCGACAGCCTGATGCTGCAGGCGCAAGGCTTCGCGTTCATCCAGTGCGACGCCCTCGCCTTTGGCGTACATGGCGGCCAGTTTTCCTTGGGCGTGGTGCTGTCCATGCCCGGATGCCTGGGTTAGCAATTTCACGGCTTCGCCGACGTTGTTTGGAACCAGGGTCCCTGCGAGATATTGCAAGGCCAACTTGTACTGGGCATTGGGATCGCCCTGTTCCGCGGAACGGCGCAGCCATATGAACGCTTGCGCGACATCGTCCGCTCCAGGCCCGGATAGCAAATGTTCTCCAAGTTGAAATTGCCCCTCAGCGTCGCCCAGGTCCGCCGCCTTGACATACAATTTCAAAGCCTCTGCGTAGTCCCGCTTGGACATGCCATAACCGTTATCATAGTTGGATCCAAGCCGATACAACGCCTTCGCCACGCCGTGTTCACCAGCTTTGCGGAACCAGGCATTTGCAGCTGCCCGGTCTTCAGCCTGCCCACGTCCCGCAAACAGGCTATTGGCCAGGGAGAACTCTGCGCCGACGTGGCCTTGCTCGGCGGCGCGCCGAAACCACAAGGCCGCCTGCTCCAGATCCTGCGGCGCGCCGCGCCCGCTGTCGAACATCTCGGCCAACTTGAACTGGGCGTCCGCATTGCCGCCCTCGGCCTTTTGCCGTTTGCCGGCCAGCGCTCCCTCAGCGGTCGCCGTGGCGCCTGCGCATGGCGGTGGCGATTGCGCACTGGCGAGACTGCAAAATAGCGCCACGGTTACGGCGACCACGGAGGGGGAACTGCCTGATTTTCATGTGTTAGCGAATAAAATGAATGGTTGAAATCGTCGTGGCGCTGGCGCCGTCTCTGCCGCTGACGCCGTCGTCTCGAATGATGACGGCGCGCTTGCCATTGCTGCGCAAGTAGGTGTTGCATTCGCCCGCACCGTGAAAACCGTTGCGGTCGCTAAAGCCGCAAATGGTTATAGCGTGCAAGCCTTTCCACCCGTCCGTGTAGTCCTCGACCTCCGTCTCGTATCCGCCACGGCCGCTGGTAAACCACTTCTTGCCGCGGCGCTCCCAAAGCGTCCCGGCGGCGGTGCGGAGGTTCCCATCAATGACGCCAATTTCGAGCAGGTATGGGCTGCCCATGCCCATCGCGCGTCCCATCAATTGAACGCAATCGGGCTTGCTGCACGCGACCACCGTGCGGTTTTCAAGATAATCGAACCCGATGCCGAGCGCCTTGTTGACGTATTTCTTCATGCCGGCGCGCGCCACTGTTTTCTTCAGGCTCTCCAGCACCGCCTGGCGCTGCGCAAAGCTGGACTCAACGCACGCCATGTCGGCGCAGCGGTCGAGCGAACTGCGCCACGCCTGCTGGCCACGCTCGACCGCACCCTGGTCCTTGGCAATGTCAATCACGGCGCCGTAGGCGCTCTCATTATCCCAGTCCAGGTCCTTGAGCCCTTCCAGCTTTTCAACCTGGCCGTGATAGGACGCGCTCAGGCATGCGGCGTCGCCACACCTGTTGCGCTGCGCGAGCCAGTTGGCCTGCAAGCGCGATAACCATTTCGCCGGCCCGCCCACGTTCTTGGTATACAACTCGTTCATTTCCCAGTCGAGCTGCCCGAGGCTCGGTGTCGCGCAAATCATCTGTTCGACCTTGGTGGCGGCTTTTTGACAATCGAAACTGGGCTCTGCCAGTGCCGGGCCTGGCATGCCGGACAGCGCCACCGCTATCAAAATTCCAAAGGCAAATCGCTTGAGCATGGGATGGTTTCTATCTGAATGGGCACGACGGGATGCCGAACCCATCCCAGAATGCCTGCCCGCACTGGAAATTGTCAACCTGGAAAGATGGCGCGGCAGGGCGGATCGGGCCTGAAACAGCGCCATGTGGTATCCTCTCGGCTTCCCCCTGCACTGTAACAACAGTTAAGACTGGTCCTTGCGCCCCGATTCGGGCCGCTTGTCGTCCGCGCTTCCAGAAGAACAATGAAAAAAACACTCTACGGCATCCCGAACTGCGACACGGTCAAAAAGGCGCGCACCTGGATGGCCGCGCAAGGCCACGACGTCGATTTCCACGACTTCAAGAAGCAGGGACTGGCACGCGCCACCGCGGCCGCCTGGCTTGAACAGCTGGACTGGGAAGTGCTGGTCAACCGCAAGGGCACGACCTGGCGCAATCTGCCCGACGAGCGCAAGGCCGCCGTCACCAGCAAGGCCGCCGCGCTCGAACTGGTGCTCGAACTGCCGTCCGTGATCAAGCGCCCGGTGCTCGACCGCGGCGGCAAGTTCAGCGTCGGCTTCTCCGACAGCCAGTACCAGGACCTGTTCACATGACGCCGTCCGCAACGCTGGCGCTGACCGAGGAACTGATCGCGCTGTCGTCGATCACCCCGGACGACATGGGCTGCCAGCGGCGCCTGGCCGAGCTGCTCGCACCCATCGGCTTCGTGTGCGAAACCATCGAGTCGAACGGCGTGACCAATCTGTGGGCACGGCGCGGCAGCGCCGCGCCGCTGTTCGTGTTCGCCGGCCACACCGACGTGGTGCCGACCGGCCCGCTCGACCAGTGGGAATCGCAGCCCTTCGTGCCGACCCACCGCGACGGCAAGCTGTATGGCCGCGGCGCGGCCGACATGAAAACTTCGATCGCGGCGATGGTCGTGGCCTGCCAGGAGTTCACCGCGGCCCACCCGGACCATGCCGGCTCGATCGCTTTCCTGATCACCAGCGACGAAGAAGGTCCGGCCACCGACGGTACCGTGGTCGTGTGCGAGAAGCTGGTCGAACGCGGCGAGCAGATCGACTACTGCCTCGTCGGCGAGCCGACTTCCGCCCACATCCTGGGCGACATGATCAAGAACGGACGGCGCGGTTCGCTGTCTGGCCACCTGGTCATCAAGGGCGTGCAGGGGCACATCGCCTACCCGCAGCTGGCCAGCAACCCGATCCACCTGGCCGCGCCCGCGCTGGCCGAACTGGCGGCCGAGCAGTGGGACGCCGGCAACGAGTACTACCTGCCGACCTCGTGGCAGATGCCGAACATCCACGCCGGCACCGGCGCCAACAACGTAATCCCGGGCGAAGTGGCGATCGACTTCAACTTCCGCTTTTCGACCGCCAGCACCGCCGACGGCCTCGAAGCACGGGTCCACGCGATCCTCGACAGGCACAAGCTGGCCTACGACCTGGCATGGACGCTGTCCGGCCTGCCCTTTTTGACCCCGCGCTGCACCCTGTCCGATGCGCTGACCTCGGCGATCGAGGCCGAGACCGGCGTGCACACCGAATTGTCGACCACCGGCGGCACCAGCGACGGGCGCTTCATCGCGCGCATCTGCCCGCAGGTGATAGAATTCGGCCCTCCGAATGCCAGCATCCACAAGATCGACGAGCACATCGAAGTGCGTTTCATCGATCCGCTCAAGAATATCTATCGCCGCACCCTGGAAAACCTGCTGGCCCGCCAGCAGCCTAACCGAGACTAGCCATGACCACGCCCCTGTTCACCACCCCGCGCGACCTGCTGCGCTATGCCGTGACCCGTTTCAACGACGCCAAGCTGTTCTTCGGCCATGGCAGCGCCGAGGCGTTCGACGAAGCGGCCTACCTGATCCTGCACACGCTCAAGCTCCCGCTCGACAAGCTCGATCCCTTCCTCGACGCCCGATTGCTGCCTGAAGAAGTGCTGCAGGTGCTGGCCGTGATCGAGCGGCGCGCCATCGAGCGCGTGCCGGCCGCCTACATCACCCGCCAGGCCTGGCTGGGCAGCTATGCCTTCTATGTCGACGAACGCGTGATCGTGCCGCGCTCGTTCATCGCCGAGCTGGTGCCGCAGCAGTTCAGCCCCTGGGTGCAGGACCCGTACGCGGTCGAGAACATCCTCGAACTGTGCACCGGGTCGGGCTGCCTGGCGATCATGATGGCCGACGCCTTCCCGAACAGCGTGGTCGACGCGGTCGATATCTCCGAGGAAGCGATCGCGGTCGCCGAGATCAACATCCGCGAATACAAGCTCGAAGGACGGGTCAATCCGATCAAGTCGGACCTGTACCAGAACGTGCCGTTCAAGAAGTACGACATGATCATCACCAATCCGCCGTACGTCAATTCGCACTCGATGAGCAAGCTGCCGCAGGAATACCTGCGCGAGCCGCAGATCGCCCTCGACGGCGGCAGCGACGGCATGGACCTGGTGCGCAAGATCGTCGCCGGCGCCGCCGAACGATTGACGCCGGACGGCATCCTGATGGTCGAAATCGGCAACGAGGCCGAATACGCCGAAGCCGCCTTCGGCCACCTGGGCCTGACCTGGCTGACCACCAGCGCCGGCGACGACATGGTGTTCCTGCTCACCGCCGAACAGCTGCACCTGATGCAAGCGTAACTGGCGCCCTGCGCTGCCACCCGAATTTTGAATCCTGAAGAAAAAGAAGTGAAATGATCCGTTTCCTGAACGTTAGCCTGATGCGCGGCACCAAGCCGCTACTCGAGAGTGTCGACCTGACCCTGAACCCGGGCGACAAGATCGGCCTGATCGGCGCCAATGGCGCGGGCAAATCGAGCCTGTTCGCCCTGCTGCGCAACGAGCTGCATCCCGACCAGGGCGAGATCGATTTCCCGGCCAAATGGCGCATGGCCTACGTGGCCCAGGAAACGCCGCCGCTCGAACGCTGCGCGCTCGACTACGCGATCGACGGCGACGTCACCTTGCGCAAGCTCGAAGAAGAACTGGTGCGCCTCGAAGCGCAGCCCGAATCGACCGAAAACGGCATCGCCATCGGCCATATCTACAGCGCGCTGGCCGACGCCGACGCCTACACCGTGCAGTCGCGCGGCGAACAGCTGCTGCTGGGCCTGGGCTTCACGCTCGACCAGATGAAGCAGCCGATCGTCAGCTTCTCCGGCGGCTGGCGCATGCGATTGAACCTGGCGCAGGCGCTGATGTGCCCTTCCGACCTGCTGCTGCTCGATGAACCGACCAATCACCTGGATCTGGACGCGATCATCTGGCTCGAGGACTGGCTCAAGCGCTACGCCGGCACCCTGATCATCATTTCGCACGATCGCGACTTCCTCGACGAAGTCGTCAACGTCATCGTACACATCGACGAGCGCAAGCTGAAACGCTACTCGGGCAACTACTCCGGTTTCGAACGCCAGCGCGCGGCCCAGATGATCCTGGCCGCCGGCGCCCTGGCCAAGCAGCAGCGCCAGCGCGCCCACCTCGAATCCTTCGTCAACCGCTTCAAGGCGCAGGCGTCCAAGGCGCGCCAGGCACAGAGCCGCATGAAGGCGCTCGAGAAGATGGAAGAGCTGGCCCCGCTACGCGCCGCCGCCGAATTCTCGTTCGAATTCCGCGAGCCGCTGGCCGCGCCGAACCCGCTGCTGGTGATGGAAGACGTCAACGCCGGCTACCACATCCTCGACGAGCACGGCGACGTGGTCGGCGACAAGGTGATCGTCTCGGACATCAAGTTTTCGCTGCAGATCGGCCAGCGCATCGGCCTGTTGGGCGTGAACGGGGCCGGCAAGTCGACCCTGATCAAGACCATCGCCGGCGAACTGATGCCGCTGACCGGCGACGCCACGCTCGGCAAGGGCCTGTCGATCGGCTACTTCGCCCAGCACCAGGTCGAGATGCTGCGCCATGACGAGTCGCCCCTGTGGCATCTGGCCAAGATCGCGCCGACCGTGCGCGAGCAGGAGCTGCGCAACTTCCTGGGCGGCTTCAACTTCCCCGGCAATATGGTGACCAGCTCGATCCGTCCGTTTTCCGGCGGCGAGAAGGCGCGCCTGGCGCTGGCGCTGATCGTGTGGCAGCGCCCCAACCTGCTGCTGCTCGATGAGCCGACCAACCACCTGGACCTGGAAACGCGCGAGGCGCTGACGATGGCGCTGGCGCAGTTCGAAGGCACGCTGGTGGTGGTATCGCACGATCGCCATTTGCTGCGCGCCACCACCGACCAGTTCATCATTGTCGCCGACGGCAAGCTGCAGCCGTTCGACGGCGACCTGGACGACTACAAGGACTGGCTGTTCCAGACCAAGCTGGGCAAGGGCACGACCGTGCTGCCGGCCGCGGGCAAGGACAACAAGACCGCGTTCCCGACTGCAGCGGCGGTGGCTGCGCCGTCGGCGCCGGTGGTCGAGAAAAAAGACAAGAAGGTCGAAGCCGAGCAGCGCCAGCGCATGGCGGCGCTGAAAAAGCCGATCGAGACCAAGATCAAGCACCTCGAAGTGCAGATCGCCAAGCGCAACGAGCAGAAGGCCGACGTCGACGGCAAGCTGGGCGAAGCGAGCGTGTACGAAGCGGCCAACAAGGCCAGGCTGAAGACGCTGCTGGCGGACCAGTCGTTCTACAAGAAGGACCTGGCCACGCTGGAAGCGGAGTGGATGGAATTGCAGGAGCAGCTCGAAGGGCTGGCTGCGTAACAACCGCGCATCCAAACTACGTCGTCCCCGCGTTTCGCGAGGACGACGTTGGTTTATGGTGCGGCTAAATTTACTGCGACGTATCCGGATCAAGCCACCCGCTGCCTGCTGCCCGACGATTCGCGCTTGATCGACATCAGCTTGTCGATATCGACCAGGATCAGGCGCCGTCCGCCGCATTCGCCCAGCCCCAGCAGATAATCGCACTCCCCCTCGCCGTCGGCGCCGGGAATCGGCGTGATCTGGTCGGCGTACATGCCCACCACGTCGGTCACCCCATCGACCACCATGCCCACCACGCAGTCGGCCAGCTGCAGGATGATCACGTCGGTCAGCGGCCCGGTCGACACGGCGCCGGCGTTGAACGCGACGCGCATGTCGACGATCGGCATGATCACCCCGTGCGACACCGCCACGCCGCTGATGATCGCGCCGTCGGAGGCAAAACGCTCGAGCGACTTGAGCGTGCGCAGCTCCTTCACCTTGCGAAATTCGACCCCGTAATCGAGTCCGCCAAGCTGAAAGCTCAGGAATTCCATTTTGCCCGGTGCCGCCGGGGTCGATTCGGTGATGTACATGCTGGTCCTTTCGTTCTCTTGCGGGGGCGTGGCTAGCCAACGAAACCCCATGCTAAAGCCTGTGCCGGCGCGCCTTGTTGCGAGCCATCAATGTTTCCTAAGGCACAGTTTGGCTTGCAATGCAGACGGAACGCTTTACAATGAACCAGCAATTCTGCGTGGGTAACATTGCACACCTTGGGGACCACACATGTTTCAATGGCTTCAACAATTATTTTCAGCGCCGGCAGCGGCGCCCGCGGCCCCCGCACCGAACCAGCCCGCCGCCGCCGCGATCCCACCGGCACCCGCAGCGCCGGCTCCCGCGCGGCCCGCAGCGCCGGCGCCAGCGGGCGGCCTGTCGTTCGAGCAGCGCGACGGCATCAATACCGTGTACCACAACTGGCTGTTCGGCACCGCCATCGAATCGGCGCTGGAAACGAGCGAACCGGAAAACCAGGTGCTCGACGCGCTGACCACCATCCTCAAGTCGCAGCAGTCCGGCGCGGCGCTGGTGCGGCGCCTGCCCGGCCTGATCCCGCAGCTGCTGCAAAGCCTGCGCAGCGATAATTTTTCGGGCGCCCAGCTGTCGCGCACCATTTCCAGCGACCTGGTGCTGGTGGCGGCAGTGATCCGGCTGGCCAACACCTCCTACATCGGCAGCGGCGCCAATATCACCAGCGTCGAACACGCGGTCATGCTGATCGGCCAGGAAGGCTTGCGCCACCTGATCACCAGCGTCGCCTTCCGCCCCATCATCGACATGAATTCGGGCCACTACACGCGTTCGCTGGCGCCGCGCATCTGGGACCAGTCGGAACGCTGCGCGGTCGCCAACCGCATCCTGGCCGAAGAAATGGGCATCGATCCGTTCGAAGCCTTCCTGGCCGGCCTGGTGCAGTACGTGGGCCTGATCGTCACATTGCGCATCATGGACCAGGTGGACAAGGACGGCACCCAGCTCGGCTCGGAAATGTTCTGCGCGCGCCTGCTGCGCGATGTGCGCACCCTCAGCTGCAGCATCGGGCGCGAATGGAACTTCCCGGACAGCGTCGTCACCGCCATCACCGAACAGGCCGGCGCGCGCAAGGGCGTGCAGGTCTCGCCGATGGGGCGCCTGCTGGCGCAATCGGACTACCTGTCCAAGGTGCGCATCCTGTCCGAACAGGGTTTGGCCGACAATGCCGACGCCAGCCTGTTCAAGGGCCTGTCGCCGAGCGCGATGGCGTGCTACCACGGCCTGGACGCGGTCGCCGACGATGGCGTGGCGGCCGTCGCGACGCCGCTTGCGGCCTCGTGACGGCGCAGATCGATCCGGCCGAAGTCGAATTCACGGCGATCCGGGCCCAGGGTCCGGGCGGCCAGAACGTCAACAAGGTGTCGTGCGCGGTCCACCTGCGCTTCGACATCGCCAGTTCCTCGCTGCCTGAAGCGATCCGCGCACGCTTGCTGACCCTGTCGGACCAGCGCATTACCCAGAACGGCGTGATCGTGCTCAAGGCGCAGCAGTCGCGCAGCCTGGAACAGAACAAGGCCGATGCCTTGCGCCGCCTGCAGGAGATCGTCGACCGGGTGGCCGTGCTGCCGGCGCTGCGGCGCGCCACGCGCCCGACCCGCAGCTCGCAGCGCAAGCGGCTCGATTCCAAAACCCGGAGCGGCCAGACCAAGGCCATGCGCGGCAAGGTCAGCGAATAGATTCTAGGTGCTGCGCCAGGCGATCGCGCCGGCCGACTCGGACAGGATGATGTCGCCGCGGTCGCTGTTGGCGCGCAGGCGCGCCTTGATTTCCTTGGACGGCAGGTCGTACAGCACGCTGCCGTCGGGATTGAACTTCATCGAGCGCAGCTGCGTGTCGCCCGACAGTTCCTGGACATTGACCTCGCTGGCGCCGGCGCAGTCGCTGCGCTGCTGGACCAGCTGGCCCACCAGCGCCAGCGCGGCCTGCTGCTCGGTTTCGGCGGCCTTGACCTCGAGCGACACCTTGGCGATCGCCTTCAGCGCGGGCCCCACGGCAGCGGCCATCTTCTGGAACTGGGGCAGCTGTTCGGCCGTCAGCGTCAGCTCGTTCTTGCGGATCTTGGAAGCGAGCATGACGTACTTGCGCACCTCCGGCTCGCCCGTCATGGCATCCATGTCGGCCTTGCGCTGCACCACCAGGGCGGCGAAGCCGTCGGCCTTGAGCGTCATCGCCTCGATCGCCTCGTCGATCCGCGAGCTGTCGGGCTCCATCGCGAAAATCTGCATCTCGCTCTGCTTGCGCGGCCCGGCGCTTTCAATGGTGACCTTGCGGGCGGCAACGGCGCAGCCCTCGGCCTGGCGGATCACCACTTCGTCGGCCATGATTTCGCAATTGGCCGCATGCTCGATGGTGACCCGGGTGCCGGAAATGATGCAGCTTTCGGCGCGGTTCAGGACCACCTCGCCCAACTGCGTCTGCAGCACCGAGCCCGAGGCCACGCCCTTGACCCGGATGTCGCCGCGCGCATTGTGGGCCGAACCGCCGACCAGGTTGTTGTTCAACAGGATGGTGCCGCCGCGCGAGACGATGTTGCCGAACACGTCGGCGTGGATCGTCACGCTTTCGCCCTCGATCACGCGCTTTTCCTGCACCTCGCCGAATTCCTCGTAGTCGCCCGTCAGCTGCAGGTTGCCGGTGGTGCGCGAGCTGACGCCATCGCGGCTGATGATCTTGTCGTCGACCGACAGCTTGCTGCTCTTGCTGTCGGCGTTCAGGAAACCGGCCTGCAGCGAGACCAGGAATTCGCCGTCGGCGCCGGACTCGATCACGGTGCCCGGTCCTGCCATGCTGGTCAAGTCGACATCCTTGGGGATCGGCGGCTGGATCACGATGCCCGACAGCTCGAAGCCGACCTCGCCGTCCTTGCGCGGGACTTTCTTGAGCAGCTTCACGCCCTTTTTTATTTGCGGGAAGCGGTTCTGGAACGCCATCAGGTCCAGCTTGCCGTTGGCCAGCTGGCGCGGCGCGTCGCTGCGGTGCAGGTCGGACGAGACTTCGATGATGTGGGCGTCGATGCCGGGCAGCGCCGCCAGGCGCCGCGCCACGATGACGCGTTCGGCCTTGGACGATTCGAGCGCAGCGCGCAGCGCGGCCACGTCGATCCCGAAGCGGATGCCCTTGCCCCACATGTCGGCCACGAATTCGTCCAGGGTCAGGCGCGCCGGCACGCCGGGCCCGTCCGGGTCGGCCGGATCGGTCATCACCACCGGCTCGAAATAGTATTCGGCCGTGCCGTCGCCCAGCTTGACCGCCTTGTACAGCTGGCGCCGCATCGGGTCGAACGGCAGGATGTCGTCGGCGAAACGGATCAGCACGTCGCCGGACAGCGAGCGCGCGAGGTTGGGGCCGTAGTTGTAGAGCGCCTTGATCAGGACCGGATAGTCAATGCCGCTGAAATAGCTGTTGTTCGAAAATACGCCGCTAATGGCTGCCGCGAGTGTGGTCGACAGCACGCCGGGGTCGGCATAGACGCCGTCCGGCCGCTTGACGATGCAATGGTCTATCCCCGCGACGGCAGCGCCTTGCGGCGCTTGCCCAGGGTTGGACACAGAGGGATCGATCGACACTATGGGCTCCATACGCTAGAAAACTTGCGTTAAAGGCAGGTAAGTTTGCCATTAGTAAGATTTATGCAGCGTAACATGTCGCGGTGAGCAAATGACTACGGCTATGCAGATAAAGAAACAATCGCCCCCTTTTTAGCATGCTTCGCAGGCAAGACGCAACAGAATACGTTTTGCGCGGGCATGAATGGCCGTAGAAATGGCGAATCGGGGTTGCAACTGCCGTCGTTGCCGTGGGGCGGCAAGTCGTTGCCGTGGGGCGGCAACGACACAGGCGACGCTAGCGGCGCTGGCGGCTTGGATAAATATCGGCCCCGGCCTCGTTGATCTGGCGGCGCAGGTCGCGCCGTTCGTCCGGCGTCAGGCGCCCGCTGCGGCGCTCGGCATTGCTCTGCGCATTCTGCTGCTCCTGGACCTGTCCGTTGCGGCGCGGGTCTTCGTAGCGGCCTTCGTATGCACGCGTATCGTACTGGCGCTGCTGGCGCTCGTCGGCGCGCCGTTCGGGCTGGCGCTGCGCCCGTTCATTGCGGGGCGCCTCGCGCTGGGACTGGCCGTCATGATCGCGCTCACGCTCACGGTCGCGCGGTCCGGCCTGCGCTGCGGACATGGCAGCCACGCCGATCAGGCAGCATGCGGCAAAGCGGCGCACGAACGTTTGCACGCCCTGCTGCCCGCCTGGTGCTGCCTTGCTCTTGATGTGCGCGTTTTTCATGGTATTCCTCTTCCGCGTTGCCTGATAAACAGATAAGCTTGATCGCTTGCCCCAAGTGTATGGCCGAACAGTTTTCGGTGTTAGACGAATTGGGTAAAGTTTGTAATAATTTGTAATGCCTTCGCAGCCGCGCGACCCCTTGGGCGATAAGACGTTACCATAGCGACATGAATATGACAAATCTGATAGCGACATGAACTCACAATCGACCCCCACCGCAGGCGCCAATACAACGGCCGTGATCACCAATGGCCACACCGCGAAGATTATGGTAGTCGACGACGACGTGCGCCTGCGCGACCTGCTGCGTCGCTACCTGACCGAACAAGGCTTCAACGTGACCACCGCCGAAAGCGCGCCGGCCATGAACAAGCTGTGGCTGCGCGAGCGCTACGACCTGCTGGTGCTCGACCTGATGCTGCCAGGCGAAGACGGCCTGTCGATCTGCCGCCGCCTGCGCGGCGCCGGCGACCAGACCCCGATCATCATGCTCACCGCCAAAGGCGAGGACGTGGACCGCATCGTCGGCCTTGAAATGGGCGCCGACGACTACCTGCCCAAGCCATTCAATCCACGCGAGCTGGTGGCGCGCATCGGCGCCGTGCTGCGCCGCAAAGGCCCCGACGAAATCCCGGGCGCGCCGTCCGAAACGCCGCAGTCGTTCGAATTCGGCCAGTTCGTACTCGACCTCGGTACCCGCACGCTGAAGAAAAACGGCGAGACCGTGCCGCTCACCACCGGCGAATTTTCCGTGCTCAAGGTGTTCGCCCGCCACGCGCGCCAGCCGCTGTCGCGCGAAAAACTGATGGAGCTGGCGCGCGGGCGCGAATACGAAGTGTTCGACCGCAGCCTGGACGTCCAGATCTCGCGCCTGCGCAAACTGATCGAACCGGATCCGTCCTCGCCGCTGTACATCCAGACGGTTTGGGGACTGGGCTACGTGTTCATCCCTGAAGGCCAGCCACGCTAGTGTTTTCGCGTGAACTGATGACGCCCCGCCCGCCCCGCCTGACCTGGTTCAGGAGCGGGCTATTCTGGCGCACTTTTTTGCTGCTCGGCCTGCTGACGGCCATTTCGATGGCGTCGTGGATCGGCATGATCAGCGCCGTCCAGCGCGGCCCGCAGGTGCAGCAGACGGCCGAAATGCTGATCTCCATGGTCACCATTACCAAGACCGCGCTGACCAACTCGGCGCCCGAGTTGCGCCAGCAGCTGCTGTTCGAGCTTGTCAGCAACGAGGGCATCCGCATCTTCACGCTCGAAGACACCGATGTGGTCGAGCCGCTGCCGGCCAATCCCCTGATGAACGATATCGCCAAAGTGGTCAAGGAGCGCCTTGGCGCCGATACGCGCTTTGCAGGCAGCGTCAATGGACGCCCGCCCGGCTTCTGGATCAGCTTTGACATCGACGACGACAAATACTGGCTGGTGCTCGAGCGCGAACGGATCGAAGGCCTGACCGGCGTCCAGTGGATCGGCTGGGCCGGCGTCGTCGGCGTGCTGTCGCTGCTCGGCGCAGGCCTCATTTCCAGCCTGGTCAACCTGCCGCTGGCGCGCCTGACGGTGGCCGCGCGCGCGATCGCCCAGGGCAAGCGCCCCGATCCGCTGCCCGAAAAAGGCCCGAAGGAGATCCTCGAGGCGAACCGCAGCTTCAACCAGATGGTCGACGACCTGCAGCAGGTCGAATCGGACCGCGCGGTGATCCTGGCCGGCATCTCGCA
This sequence comes from Massilia sp., assembly GCA_025359245.1. Classification (GTDB taxonomy): domain Bacteria; phylum Pseudomonadota; class Gammaproteobacteria; order Burkholderiales; family Burkholderiaceae_D; genus Telluria_A. Next base: position 83,487 of record JANYGW010000158.1, on the reverse strand, counting down.
CGATCTGCGCACGCCGCTGGCGCGCATGCAGCTGGAACTGGAGATGGCCAAGCTGAGCACCGAGGCGCGTGAAGGCATGCAATCCGATATCGGCCAGATGGACGCCATCATCGGCCAGTTCCTCGACTACGCCAGGCCGACCGAGGCGGCCACGTTCGTGCCGGTCGACCTGAGCGAACTGCTGCAGGACATCGCGCGCGAAGCAGAACGCATACCGGACCTGACGATGAGCGCCGATATCGCGCCCGGCGTGCTGGTGATGGCCAACGCCACCGACCTGCGGCGCGTGTTCAACAACATCATCGAAAACGCGCGCCGCTACGGCAAGACCGACGCCAGTGCCATCACCGAGATGGAGATCAGCTGCAAGGTCAAGCTGCGCGGCCAGGGCAAGCGCGCCGTCATCGAATTCCAGGACCACGGCGCCGGCGTGCCCGACGAGATGGTCGAACAGCTGCTCAAGCCCTTCACGCGGCTCGACACGGCGCGCGGCCAGGCCAATGGCGCCGGGCTCGGGCTGGCGATCGTGCAGCGCGTGGTCAGCCGCCACAACGCCGAGCTGCAGGTGGGCTCGCGCGAAGGCGGCGGCCTGCGCATCGTGATCCTGATGCCGCTGGCAGAAACCTGAAAACACACCACAGGAGCGACCATGATCGACTATCGCGATATCGAAGCGGCCGCCGCGCGCATTGCCGGCGTGGCCCACCGCACTCCGCTGCTGACCTCGCGCACCGCCGACGCGCTGTGCGGCGCGCAGCTGTTCTTCAAATGCGAGAACTTCCAGCGCATCGGCGCGTTCAAGTTCCGCGGCGCCTGCAACGCCATCGCCCGCTTTACCGACGCGCAGCGCCAGGCCGGCGTGCTGACCTACTCGTCGGGCAACCATGCGCAGGCGATCGCGCTGTCGGCCAACCTGGCCGGCATCCGTTCGGCCATCATCATGCCGCACGATGCACCGGCGCTGAAGGTGCAGGCGACCAAGGGCTATGGCGGCGAAGTGATCATCTACGACCGCTACACGGAAGACCGCGAGCAGATCGGCCGCCAGCTGGCCGCTGAACGGGGCATGACCCTGATTCCGCCGTACGACCATCCGGACGTGATCGCCGGCCAGGGCACGGCGGCCATGGAACTGTTCGAGGAAGCCGGCCAGCTCGACGTGCTGCTGGTGTGCCTGGGCGGCGGCGGCCTGCTGGCCGGCTGCGCGATCGCCGCCAAGGCGCTCAGCCCGCACTGCATCGTGATCGGGGTCGAGCCGGAGGCCGGCAACGACGGCCAGCAGTCGCTGCGCAAGGGCGAAATCGTGCATATCGCGGTGCCCGACACGATCGCCGACGGCGCCAAGGTGACGCACGTGGGCGAACACAATTTCAAAGTGATACAGAAATACGTGGATGACATCGTCACTGTATCGGATGCACAGCTGATCGCCACGATGAAGTTCTTCGCCGAGCGCATGAAGATGGTGGTGGAGCCGACCGGCTGCCTGGGCGCCGCCGCCGCGCTGCACGGGATCGTGCCGATCGAAGGCAAACGCGTGGGCATCCTGGTCAGCGGCGGCAACGTGGACCTGGCCACGTTCGCGCAGATGATCAGCTAATTCGTCCCCGGGTTAGCCTCAACATGGGGGAAACGCATGCGTTTCCCATGCGCGAGGACGACGGGTTCATTTCACCACATAGTTTTCCATATCGAACTTGCGCGTCATGCGCCGGTAAGTGAAAGTGAAGCCCGGCCACAGCGTGTAGTTCCTGCCATCCTGGTCCAGGTACCAGCTCTTGCAGCCGGTGCTCCACACGGTCCCCTTCATGCGCCGCTGCAGCTCCGCGTTGAAGTCGCGCTGCACCTCCTCCTTCACCTCCACCGAATGCAGCTGGCCCGCGCGGATCGCCTTGATCGCATCGAGCACGTACGCCACGCCCGATTCGATCATGTAGATCATCGAATTGTGGCCGAGCCCCGTGTTCGGGCCGGTGATCAAAAAGTAGTTGGGAAAGCCGGCCACCGCACAGCCCTTGTAGGCCTGCTTGTCGTCAGCGAACAGCAGCTTGCCGCCGCGCCCGCGCACCTCGGCCGCATTGACCGCATGCTCGACATCGAAGCCGGTGCCGAACACGATGGCGTCGACCTCGCGCTCCTGGCCGCCGGCGGTGACGATGCTGTGCGCGCGCACCTGCGCGATCGGATCGGTGACCAGTTCCACATTCGGCCGCGTCAGCGCCGGATAGTAGGTATTCATCAGCAGCACGCGCTTGCAACCGAGCCGGTAGTCGGGCGTGAGCTTGGCGCGCAGCGCCGGGTCGGCCACCTGCCGCTGCAGATGGCGCCGGGCCAGCCACTGCACCAGCCCCAGCATGCGCGGCAGGTGCACGAACAGGATCGCGCGCGACTCGAACTGCGCGTAGTCGAGCGCGCGGCACAGGCGCTGCAGCAGCGGCCAGGACGCCAGCAGGCGCTGCTCGCGCGCGCCGATGGCGCGGTCGGGCCGCGGCAATATCCAGGGCGCGGTGCGCTGGTACAGGTCCAGCCGCGCCACCTGGCCGACGATCTCGGGCACGAACTGGATCGCGCTGGCGCCGGTGCCGATCACCGCCACGCGCTTGCCGCGCAGGTCGTAGCCGTGCTCCCAGCGGCTCGAATGAAACATGGTGCCGGCAAAATCGGCCAGGCCTGGCAGCTTCGGTAGCGCGGGCCGGTTCAGCGCGCCGACCGCCCCCACCACGCATTTCGCGCTGAGCGCGCCGCCGCTGGTGCGCACGCGCCAGTAGCCGCCCGCTTCATCGAAGGCGGCGCCGTCAAACGCGGTGCCGACCCGCAGGTGCCCGTCGAGGCCGAAATCGCGCACGATCGACCGCGTGTAGGCCAGCAGCTCTTGCTGGCGCGCGAAGCGGCGCGTCCATGCCGCGTTGGCGGCGAACGAAAACGAATACAGATGGCTGGGGATATCGACCGCGCAGCCCGGGTAATGGTTGGCCCACCAGGTGCCGCCAAACTCCCGGTCCTTTTCGAGAATGATGAAATTGTCGATGCCGGCCTGCTTGAGCCGCACGGCCATGCACAGGCCGGCAAAGCCGCTGCCCACGATGATGACGTCGAATTGCGGATCGGACACGGTCATGGCACTCACCCGCAAGAAAACATGGTTGGCTGGCTAGCCCAAATGAGCGTTTCCGCACATACACACAGTTGGGCCAGGCCTATAACTGATGCACGTCCACCTACAGGAGATGAACATGATGAAGAAAATTCTGCTTGCTGCCCTGATCGCCGGGTCATTCGGCGCCGTCACGATCCCGGTCAGCGCCGCTGTGGTCATTGTACGCACCGCACCGCCGCCGCCGCGCGAAGAACGCATGCCCGAGGCACGGCGTGGTTATGTGTGGGCGCCGGGACACTGGGAATGGCGCCACAACCGCCACACCTGGATCGGCGGCAGCTGGCTGCGCGAGCGTCGCGGCTATGTCTATCACGCACCGGAGTGGCAAGAGCATGACGGCCGCTGGCAAATGCAGCGCGGCAACTGGGCGCGCGGCGACAAGGATGGCGATGGCGTGCCGAACGGGCAGGATAGGCACCCGAACAATCCGCTGCGCAACTAACAGCGTCAGCCGGGCCTAGTCAGGCCTGCTTGCGGGCGGTTCAGGTAATCCTGGACCGCCCGCACATACGTTAACGGGAACTCGCCGACCACCTGGCGTATCTGCACGATCGCCTCCTGCAGGAAGGGATGCGCAGCGCTGACCGCCGGCACCAGGTGGTACAGGCCGTTCGTGCCCGTAAACAAGCCGCGCTGATTGGGCACCGTGAATTCGGGCGCCAGCGGCGCGCCCTTGTCATCCCAGAACAACCACAGCGTTGCTTCGACCGCCAGACCATCGCAATACGACGCCGCCGTTTCCGCATCGGGAAAGACGTGCAGCGAGCGCTCTTCAGTTTCAGCAGCGAAAATCATGGCTTGCAATCCCTTAACAATATATTGCCACAAGGTAACACACTCCGGCGCACCACGCTAGTGCATCAGCCGTCGAAAGCGGCTTGCAGCTTGGCCAGGTCGAGTTTCTTCATGCCCAGCATGGCCGTCATGACGCGGTCGGCGCGCAACTGGTCGCCGCTGGTCATCATCTCGGGCAAGGCGCGCGGCACGACCTGCCAGGACACGCCGTAGCGGTCCTTGAGCCAGCCGCATTGCTGGGACTGGGACGGGCCGCCCTCGCGCAGATGGTTCCAGTAGTGATCGATTTCCTGCTGGTCGTCGCAATAGACCTGGAACGAAATGGCTTCATTGAAAGTGAACACCGGCCCGCCATTGAGGGCGGTAAAAGCATGCCCGTCCAGTTCGAACGCCACCGTCATCACCGATCCGGGCGGGCGGCCATGAATGTCGAAGCCCGCTTCGCCATAGCGCGCGATCGACACGATGCAGGACGTGGGGAAAATACCGATGTAATGCTGTGCCGCTTGTTCTGCCTGGTCGTCGAACCACAGGCAAGGGCTGATCGTTTGCAAGTGCGCCATGCTGTTCTCCTGATGAAGGGAAAAAGCACAGACTACCATTTAAATACAAAAATGATAACAGGCAAGCTACTGGCGGACGCGCCGGGCGTCAGGCCGCCTGCTGCAGCGCCTGGCGCACCGCGGCCACGTCGGGCGGCCGCACCACGCGCGCCACTTCCTTGCCGTCGCGCAGGATGACCAGGGTCGGCCACAGCTTGACGCGAAACGAGCGGCCCAGCGCGCGCCCGCTGCCATCTTCGACCTTGATGTGCTGGACGTTCGGCAACTCGGCGATGGCGGCGGCGATCAGCGGCGAGCCGGCGCGGCAGTAGCCGCACCAGTCGGTGCCGAATTCGAGCGCGACCGTGCCGGCGAGCGCGTCGATGGCGCTGCGTTCGGGCTGGGCAGTGGCGTAGGCTGTCATGCTGAACTCCTTCGAATGAGCGACCAGCTTACCGCAAATCGCCGTCACGGCACGCCATGCGCCGGCTCGGCGAGGATGCCCGCGCCGAGCCGCGCCGCCAGAAAATCGACCAGCGCCTTGACCCGCGGCGCCAGCGCGCCCTGCCGGTAGAACACCGCCCACACCGGCTGCGTCCACGCCAGCGTCACCGGCGCCAGCACCGGCACCAGGCGCCCGGCGCGCAAGTCGCCCTGGGTCAGGAAGTCGGCCAGGCAGGCAATGCCCGCGCCCGACAGGGCCAGGTGGCGCAAGGTCTCGCCGCTCGACGCCGCCACTGTCGGCGCGATCGCCAGTCCCTCCGCGCCCGCGTGCGCCAGCGGCCAGATGTTCAGCGAGGCCGGCGCGGTAAAGCCGAGCAGGCGCCGGCATGCCAGGTCGGCGCAATCGTGCGGCTGGCCGTGCCGGCGCAAATACGCGGGCGCGGCCAGGATGCGCAGCCGGCTGTTGCCCAGGCGCCGCGCATTGAGGGTCGAGTCGGCCAGCGGGCCGATCCGGATCGCCAGGTCGGCCCGCTCTTCGATCAGGTCGACCACGGTTTCGCCGCTGGTCAGTTCGAGCCGGATCAGCGGATAACTGTCGAGGAACTCCGTCACCAGCGGCGCCAGCAGGTGGTCGAGCGCCGGCGTGGCCGCGTTGACCCGCACCAGCCCGGACGGTTGCGAGCGGCGCGCCACGATGTCGGCTTCGGTTTCCTCCAGGTCGGCCAGCACCTTGCGCGCGCGCGCCAGCAGCCAGGCGCCCTCCTCGGTCAGGTCCTGGCGCCGGGTAGTGCGGTGCATCAAGGTCATGCCCAGCTGCGCCTCCAGGCGCGACATGGTGCGGCTCACGCCCGATGGGGTCTGGCCCAGGCGCTCGGCGGCGGCCGAAAACGAGCCGCTGTCGATGACCGCGGCAAAGGTGATCAGTGCGTCGACATCGAGCATTCATGACTCCAACTCAAAAACACCAGTATACGCCACCGCCATCTATGACTGAGCGGCACAAGTGTGATGCCGGACGGGGTATTTTTCTTTCCTGCGCCACCGGTCAGACTGCACGGCATCGCAATCGATCCAACCGGAGAACAGCATGCCACTCGCTTTATGGGCGCTCGCACTGAGCGCATTTGCCATCGGCACCACCGAATTCGTCATCGTCGGCCTGATCCCGACTATCGCCGCCAGCCTTGGCGTGTCGCTACCATCGGCCGGCCTGCTGGTCAGCCTGTACGCGCTGGGCGTGGCCATCGGCGCGCCGGTGCTGACCGCGCTGACCGGCCGCGTGCCGCGCAAGCAGTTGCTGCTCGCGCTGATGCTGCTGTTCACCATCGGCAACCTGCTGGCCTGGATGGCCCCCGGCTACGCCACGCTGATGGCGGCGCGCGTGCTGACCGGCCTGGCGCACGGCGTCTTCTTTTCGATCGGCTCGACGATTGCGACCGGCCTGGTGTCGAAGGAAAAGGCCGCCAGCGCAATCGCCCTGATGTTTACCGGCCTGACCGTGGCGCTGGTGACCGGGGTCCCGCTGGGCACCTTCATCGGCCAGACCTTCGGCTGGCAGACCACCTTCCTGGCCGTGTCGCTGCTGGGCGTGATCGCCATCATCGGCAGCGCCATCCTGGTGCCGGCCAATATCGCGCCGAGCAAGCCGGCCAGCATGCTGACCCAACTGGCGGTGCTGAAAAAGCCGCGCCTGCTGTTGGTGTACGCGATGACCACCCTCGGCTACGGCGGCACCTTCATCGCCTTCACCTACCTGGCGCCCATCCTGCAGGACGTGGCCGGCTTCTCGGCGTCGAGCGTGAGCCTGGTGATGCTGGTGTACGGCGTCTCCGTCGCCTTCGGCAATATCTGGGGCGGCCGGCTGGCCGACCAACTCGGCCCGGTGCGCGCGCTGCAGATTGTGTTCGGCCTGCTGGCGATGGTGCTGCTGGCATTGACCTTTACCGCGTCGAACAAATGGCTGGCGCTGGCGACGGTGCTGCTGTGGGGCGCGGTCGCTTTCGGCAACGTGCCAGGCTTGCAGGTGTACGTGGTGCGGCGCGCCGAACGCGATGCGCCGGGCGCGCTCGACGTGGCGTCCGGACTGAATATCGCCGCCTTCAATGTCGGCATCGCGCTCGGCGCCTGGGGCGGCGGCCTGATCGTGACCCACCTGGGTCTGATGGCCACGCCGTGGATAGGCGCGCTGGTGGTGCTCGGCGCGCTGGCCCTGACCAGCCTGGCCGGATGGCTGGACCGGCGCGACGCACTGCTGGCCGCGCATGCCTTCCGGTTCAGCGCGGATCCAGTGCTCGATAGTGGCGGAAGATTCCATCCTCATTGAAGGGAATGCGCCGTGTCGATGCAAGATAGGCGGCCAGGTTCGGCCGCAGCGCCACCTTGTCATGCAGCGTGATCAGGCCGGGATAGCCAGGCTCGAGGCGCCGCATCGCGTTCGGAAAGGCATAGCGCAGCCCCTCGACGACCTGGAACAGCGACAGGTCGACATACGACAGGCGCGCGCCGACCATGAAGCCGCCGCGCCGGCCCGGCTCTTGCAGCACGCGCTCGAAGTAATCGAAAAATTTCGGAATCCGGTGCGCGATGAAGTCCGCCGCGCGCCGCTTGGCCTCCTTTTTCTGGTCTTCGTAATACAGCGTGGTGGCGATCGGATGATGGGTGTCGTGCACTTCGTTGATCAGGTCGGCGATGCTCAGCTGCAGCTGGTGCGCCCACAGGCGGCCGGCTTCGGCACGCGGCGCCAGGCCATGGCGCGCGCCGAGGAACAGCAGGATGTTGGCGGTCTGCGCGACCGTCAGCGTTCCGGCCTTCAGGAAAGGCGGGGCGAACGCGGGCTTGGCGTCGCCTTTCATGGCCGCCATCATCGCCGCCATGCCATTCCGCTTGCGCGCGACGTCGATATAAGGGACGCCGGCTTCCTCCAGCGCAAGCCGGACGAATTCGCCGCGACCCTGGATCGTCGGCCAATAAAATAGTTCGTATTTCATAGCGGGGCACCTCCACGGTTTGGTTCAGGTCATTGTCGCAGAATCATTTTGAACAGGCCGCGCAGCTCGTGATAATCTTGCGCTTCCGGCACCGGCCGGCCCACATAAACCAAAACAAAGGGAAGCACATGATTAAGAAAATTGCCCTCGGCCTGCTCGTCATTCTCATCGTGATCTGCGGTCTGGCGCTGACCAAGCCAGACAGTTTTACGGTGCAGCGCGTGGTCATCATCAAGGCGCCACCAGAGAAAATCGCCCCTTTGATCAGCGACTTCCACAACTGGGGCAGCTGGTCGCCGTGGGAAGCGCTCGATCCAAAAATGCAGCGTACCTTCAGCGGCACGGCCGCCGGCAAGGGCGCGGTCTATGCGTGGAAGGGCAACAAGGATGTTGGCGAAGGACGCATGGAGATCACCGATGAAACGGCGCCCGCCAAGGTCGTCATCAAGCTCGATTTCATGTCACCGTTTGAATCGCACAATGTCACCGAGTTCACCCTCGCGCCGCAGGGCGACAGCACCATCGTCACCTGGAACATGGCCGGCCCGATGCCGTTCATTAGCAAGATCATGAGCGTGTTTACCACCATGGACAAGATGATCGGCCCGGACTTTGAAAAAGGCCTGGCCAAGATGAAGACCGTCGCCGAGAAATAAGCCAGCGTCGTTGCGTTCGCGCGCTGGTGTGCGTGGGTGGACGCACGACCTTTGCAGAATTCACGGCACCAGTTAAGAACACAAAAGCGAACCAACGTCATCGTCGCGCACGCGAGGATGACGTCGGTACTTGTATTTCAAGTTTCGCTTCCACGATTTCCATTAACGGATGTCTCTTGGCTGCGGCTGCATTTCTAGGTATGGATCAAGCGTCCGCCAGCAAACGACCAGTTCTCCCACGACGTCTCCTTGAAGCACACCATCACGTTTTCCGGATCCAGGCCAGCCTGCGCCAGGCGGCCCATCAGATCGGCCAGCAAGGCCCGCTTCACCTTCACGCTGCGCCCCACCGACCACACGATTTCGATCATCGCGAAATCGTCATTGCGCGCGCCGGCCACGTCCGGATAGCCGGTGTCGAAGCGAAAATCCTCGGCATCGAGCTCCAGCACCCGCTGAAATTTATCCGTCTGCGGCACGCCCGAAGCCACCAGCGCCGCATGCACCGCATCGAGCACCACGCTCTTGAAAGCAGCCGACTTCGGCTTCCGTACAGTCAGGGTTACAAAGGGCATGTCCGCTCCCGAAAAATAAAATGAATTCGAGGATAGCAGAACCCGGAATTGACCGCTCCCCGCAAAAAAATCCGCATTGAGCGATAATCGTCGATTACGTTTTCGCCACTGTGAAGGATTCCATCGTGCTCAACTTCGACTTCTACAATCCAACCCAAATCCTGTTCGGCGAAGGGCAGATCGCCTCGCTCGCCAAGCACGTTCCCGCCAATGCCCGCGTGCTGCTGGTCTACGGCGGCGGCAGCATCAAACAGAACGGCGTCTACGATGAAGTCATCGCGGCGCTGGCCGGCCACCATGTGACCGAATTCTCCGGTGTCGAGCCCAATCCCAGCTACGAAACGCTGATGCGCGCCATCGAACAGGTCAAGGCCGAAAAGATCGACTTCCTGCTCGCCGTCGGCGGCGGCTCGGTCATCGACGGCACCAAGTTCATCGCCGCCGGCGCCCTGCTCGACGAAGACCCATGGACCATCCTGGAAAAGCACGGCGCCAACGTCAGCAAGGCGATGCCGTTCGGCGCCATCCTGACGCTGCCGGCAACCGGCTCGGAAATGAATTCGGCCAGCGTCGTCACGCGCAAGTCGACCCAGGAAAAATTCGCCTTCATGAACCGCAACGTGTATCCGAAGTTCGCGATCCTCGACCCGAGCAAGACCTATTCGCTGCCGGTGCGCCAGGTCGGCAACGGCGTGGTCGACGCCTTCGCCCACGTGATGGAGCAATACATGACCTACCCGGTCAACGCCAAGGTGCAGGACCGCTTCGCCGAAGGCCTGCTGCTGACGCTGATCGAAGAAGGCCCGCAGGCGCTGGCCAACCCCGACGACTATGACGTGCGCGCCAATGTGATGTGGTGCGCCACGCTGGCCCTGAATGGCTTGATCGGCTCGGGCGTGCCGCAGGACTGGGCTACCCACATGGTCGGCCATGAACTGACGGCGCTGTACCACCTCGACCATGCGCAGACGCTGGCCGTCATCATGCCGAGCATGCTGCGCGTGCGCAAGGAGGGCAAGCGCGCCAAGCTGCTGCAGTTTGCCGAGCGCGTATGGGGCCTGACCGGCGGCGACCAAGACACCCGCATCGAAGCGGCCATCACCCGCATGGAGGAATTCTTCGAGAAGATGGGCGTCAAGACGCGCCTGGGCGACTACGGCCTGGCCGCAAAGGACATCGACGCCGTGCTGGCCGTGCTGGAAAAGCACCGCATGGTCAAGCTGGGCGAGCACCGCGACGTGACGCTGGCGGTCACCCGCAAGGTACTCGAACTGAGCCTGTAGCTGCCGGCGAGGCCGGTGCCGTTGGCGCGGCGCGGCCTCGTTATATGCACTTATGATAAAATCGCCGTTCGCTAGGGGTCCTGGAACGTTGTTCCGGGTGAGAGATACCCTCCGTACCTGATCTGGATAATGCCAGCGAAGGAAAGCGCAAAGTAGTTCCTCCTTTGTCTGCTCCCCCACGTTGGCTCCGGCTTTTATCTATAAGCAACGCATCGGCCCGCCGCTGCGTAACACGAGCACACTATGTCATCGCCAAACCTGAAGCAAACCGTCGTCGCCCTGGCCATCGTCCAGGCGTTCTCCCTTTCCGCGCAAGCCCAGACCAGCACCGTGGCCGTCCCTGAAGTCATCGTCAGCGGCAGCAAATGGGTCGCCGCCGACCGCGCCAGTGTGGCCGGCTTTTCCGACGCATCGCTGATGCAGACGCCCGCCTCGGTCGCTGCCTTCGGCCGCGAGCAGCTGCAGGGCCTGGCCATTCGCAACACCACCGACGCCGTGCGCTTCGACGCCAGCGTCAGTGATTCGTACAACGCGGTCGGTTACGCCGAGATGTTCTCGATCCGCGGCTTCAAGCTGGAAAACGAAACGAGCATCCGCAAGGACGGCATCGCCATTTCCGGCGACACCCAGATCCCGCTCGAGAACAAGGAGCGCATCGAGATCCTCAAAGGCCTGGCCGGCCTGACAGCAGGCGTGGCAGCGCCGGGCGGCATCATCAATTACGCCGTCAAGCGACCGACCAATACGCCGCTGCGCTCGGTGACGATTGAAGCGCGCGAGCGCGGCACCCTGTACGGCACGCTCGACCTCGGCGGCCGCTTCGACGACAAGCGCTTCGGCTACCGCATCAACGCGGCCGGCGAAAAGCTGCGCTCCTACGTCAAGGGCGCCGACGGCGAACGCGAGTTCGTCTCCGGTGCGTTCGACTGGCAAATCAGCCCGCAGGCGCTGCTCCAGGTGGACATGGACTACCAGCACAAATCACAGCTGACCGCGCCCGGCTACCAGCTCATACGCGGCACCGACCTGCCGGTCAACGTGTCGCCGAAGATGATGCTCAACGACCAGCCATGGGCCAAGCCGGTCGACACCAAGACCAGCAACGTCGGGCTCCGCTTCGAATACCTGATCGACGAGAACTGGCGCGCCACCGTAAACGCGAACAAGCACAACTTCCGACGCGACGACTTCACCGCCTTCCCTTACGGCTGCAGCAACGAGGGCGCCGGCTTCTATCCTGGCTACTGCTCGAATGGCGACTACGATGTGTATGACTACCAGAGCGTGGGCGAGCGCAAGAACCCGTTCGGCGCCCAGGCGCTGTTGCAAGGTAAATTCGCCACCGGCGCCATCAAGCATGAACTGACGCTGGGCGCATCCACCTTTACCCGCAGCGACTACTACGGCGACTATGTCTACAATCTCGCCGGCTTGAGCAACATCTACCACAACGTCAACGTGCCGCCGGCGCCGGGCAACCCGAGCACCGGTCCCGTGTCCGAACAGCGCAAGGACAGCGAACGCGCCGTTTTCGCGCAGGATATCGTCACGCTGTCGCCGCAGTTCAAAGTCCATGCGGGCCTGCGCCACGTACAGGTCAAGCGGGTTGCCGAGGGCGTCGAAAAAGGCGACTGGAGCTTCGTGCTGCCAAGCGTCGCGCTGGTCTACACGCCGAGCACCGACTGGATGGCTTACGCCTCCTATTCGCACGGCCTGCAGCACGGCGGCACCGCTGGCCAGGGCACCAGCAACGAACATGACGTGCTTGCCCCCGGCCGTTCGAAACAAGTGGAAGTGGGCATCAAGGGCGTCGTCAACGACAGCATGACGCTGACGGCTGCGCTGTTCCAGATCAAGCAGGGCCTTGAATACGAAAACGGCGATACGATCCCGACGTTCGTGCGCAACGGCGAGGAGATCCACCGCGGCCTGGAGCTGGGCGCGCAGGGCAACGCCGCCAAGAATCTGGCCTACAGCGTGTCGCTGATGGCGATCAATATGCGCCAGGAAGGCACCGGCAGCGCAGCCTACGACGGCAAGCGTCCGCCGAACGTGGCGCCGCTCAAGTCGACCAGCGTGCTCGAATACAGCGTGGCGTCGGTTGCAGGCCTGAAGGTCGGCGGCGTGTGGCAATACTCGGGCAAGAAAGCCTTCGATAACGAGAACACGGTGTACGTCCCGGCCTACAACCTGTTTGGGCTGAGCAGCGCCTACGCAACCAGGATCGGCGGCATCATGACCACGCTGCGCGCCAATATCGACAACGTGACCGACAAGTTCTACTGGCGCGACACGACGCCGCTGCTGGGTGGCTACCTGTTCCCAGGCGCACCGCGCACCTTCAAGGTGTCGGCGCAGTTCGACTTCTAAGCGGGATCGAGCAGCCGTGCGGCCTGCAGCATGCGCTGCGGCAGGTCGCCGGTGACCAGCAAATAAGGTATGCCGTGTTCGGCCAGCATTTGCAGTACTTGCTCATGCACGCGCTGGCGCACCGCTTCCGATTCGCGCTGCAGGCCGTCGGCCTCCCACGGACTGTCCGGCGCGGTCACGATCGTGAACGCATAGTCGTGGCGGCGCTCGAGCAGCGCAAGCTGCGCATCCACCCTCCCCCAGTACCAGCGGCTGTACAGCGCCGTCATCAATGGCGTCGTGTCGCAAAACAGGAAGCGCGACGCGTTCGCTGCTGCCGCGTCCTCGCGCTCCATCTGGATGCGGGCGATCTCGTACTGGTCGCTTTCGAGCGGCACCCGTTCCATCGTTTCGACAAATTCGCGCAGGTACTCCGGCACCCACAGCGTGCCGTAGTGCGTCGCCAGCGCCGCCGCCAGCGTGGACTTTCCAGACGACTCGGCGCCCAGGATAGCGATGCGCAGCACCTGGCTCACGCGCTCTTTCGCTGCGCTTCGCGATACCAGGCGGCCAGGCCGATCCCAGCCAGCACCACAAAGAGCGCATACAGGACGGCGGTCAGCGCCAGGCCCTTGTAGACATACAGGCCGACATACAGGATGTCGACCACGATCCAGACGATCCAGTTCTCCACTTTTTTGCGCGACAGGAGCACCTGGCCTAGCAGGCTGCCGGCGGTCAGGAAACCGTCGACATTCGGCACGTCGGTATTGGTCCAGCGTGCCAGGAACAGGGCCAGGATCACGAAGCCGGCCAGCCAGCCGGCGATGCCCCAGGCCCAGCCGATATTACTGGAACGCGAGACGTGCAGCTCGTCATGCTGGGCGCCGCCATACAGCCACTGGTACCAGCCCCACACCGAGACGACGATGAACACCACTTGCAGCCCCATGTCGCCGTACAGGCGCGCCTGATAGAACACCGCCCCGTACATGGCCGATGCGATGATCGCGAACAGCCAGGCCCAATGGGTCTGGCGTATGTTCAGCACCACGGTGATCACCGACAGGATGAAGGAAATGATTTCGAGCGCGTTGGTGGTGAGGCCAAGCAGGACAATGGGATCGTTCATGGGGAGGCGCTAGCGGGAAGAGCCGCTATTGTACCGAATGAAAGGGGCGGTGCTCGGATTGGCAGATTCACGCCAAGTCAGTCTCGCCAGCAGCGGAATCGATAACCATTCTGGCCAGGCCAAGTTCGACTCGGCCGCCCTCATTTCCTGGCGGGCAGTCCCTTGGACTTGTTCAGCCAGATCGAATAGGACAAGAGGCCATATACCAGGATGAAGAAATGAATGATCGCGAAGCCTATCCAGCCGCTGTTGGCCTCGAATTTGAGTGCTAGCGCGAAAAGCTCCATGAAAATCAATGGGCAGATTACAAAGACATACAGCCATGCCGTCTTAACCCATGGCTTGTGTGTGGTCGACAGGCTTCCTGCTGCTTCAATTCTGTCGATCGAAGATTGAAAGGGATCATTGGGGCGATAGATATGGGGCTTCGGCTCCAAGGGCTCAGGCGTATCAGATTTCGTAGCAATCAGTGGCGTTCCGACGCTAGGATGATCGTCCAGCGAGGTGCCGCCAGTAGGAACGTCGAGGTAAAAGTCACCCGCCTTGATACGTTGGTTCACATTAGCTCCTTGACGATGAGCAATCATGCCCAAAGTCCACATCAATGGCAAATGAAAAACACTGCGAACATAAATAGCGGCTGCTTTTGTGGCTGAATTCAGTCACCCGGAGGCGAGGGAGGCGTGGGTCTACCAAAACGGACACGCGCTCTGCACTTGCGATTTGGATGCTGCCAAAGTCGCATGAAGTATTTAACTTGTGAAGAATAAAGTGCCGATTTTACTACTCGGCCCCTCGCTGCAGCGATACGTCGCCGTTCAACGCATATGGCAGCGCCCGCGCCCACCGGTTGGCGGAAAGCGAAAACGTCAGCGCGCGAACCTGATGATACCAACCCGCAGGCACATACAGCATGTCGCCCGGATTGACGATACATTCGATCATGGTCGCCTTGCGCGCAAGCGGAAACTTGTCGAAGTCTGGCGCTTCGGGGTCGAACGGAGAACCGAACAGGATCGCATTCGCCTCGCTGGGGTAGAGAAATTCATCGTGGTGAGGCGGCGACAGGAAAATGCGCTTGGTGCCCCACACCTGCGCGAAGATATTATCGTCATAGTCGCAATGCAGCGGCGTCACCGTCCCCGCGGGACCCAGCCAAAAGCGCGGCGGCCCCATTTTGTCGAAATACGCGGGCCAGTGGCACATGCCGTTCAATTCTCGCAATTCGAGATTGCCCAGGTAAGGCGGCAGCTCGTGCGTGCCTGCAGAGACCAGCTCGAGATAGTCCAGCATCGACATATCCTGCATCGCCCGGTCGGGCGCGAACGCCGTGTTGATGTAGTCGCCTACCCGCGCGCGCACCTGCAAGTGGCTGAAGCGCTCGCGCAGTGCTTGCGGTGTCAGCGCCGACAGCGGCCATCGACCGACCAGTCCCTCGATCAGGAATGGCAAGCCCTCGGCGGCACGCGTGCGAAACGCCGCGGCATCGAGCTTGCCCAGGCGCGGCACGTCGGATATGAGCGGCAGCCCGCGTCCGGCGCGCCTGATCGCCTCACGCATCTCGTGGATCGACGTGACGCCGCGCACCTGGGCATCCTTGCGCTCGCGCGCCTGCTTTTTGGCGATCGCGTCCTCGGGCGACGCGGATTGGAACGCCGGTATCGGCGGCGGCATCCGCGGCGATGCGCGGGCCGCCGGCGGCCCGCGATCGCCGACTACCGGCTTCTTATCTTTTGCCATATACCGTCACCATCGAGCGCAGGTCACCCAATGACGAACTCGCCCTCGGCGAGAAACGTCAGCAGTGGCGGGAACTCCTCGAGGAAGTCCTCCGGCACCATCCGCATCTCGTCCGGGATCGTGATGCCGGCCGCTTCGAGCTGGCTCTCCACGTGCGCGATGACTTCTGTCAGTGCATCGATCAGCGTCTTGCTCACCGCGGCGGCGTGCAGGACCACGGCAAATTTGTGTGCATCCACTTCGATCACGATCTGTCCATCACTGGAGTCATAACGGCCGCCCCATTTTTCAGTCGAGGCGTATCCCGGCGGCGCTCGCGTGCCCTTTGGCTTCCAGCCATAGGATTGCGCCAGTGTCAGAAATACGGCCCAGCGTCCACCCGAAATCCGGGCCGTTGCGCCAGTCTTGCTATAAAGTTGAAATGCCATTTGTTGCCTCTTGTATTGAATGATTGCGCTTACTTCTTGTGCGGATATTTGATCGTCATTTCCTTCATCACGTTGTCGGCATGATCGATCTCGCTCATCACCCACAGCATGTAGCGGATGTCGACGTGGATCGCACGCGTGATCGCGCTGTCGAAGTACCAGTCCTTGGTGATCGATTCATAGGTCGAATCGAAGTTCAGGCCCACCAGTTCGCCGCGCTTGTTCATCACCGCCGAACCGGAATTGCCGCCGGTCGTATCAGCGCTGGACAGGAAGTTGACCGGCACGGTGCCCAGCACCGGATCCTTGTACACACCATAGCGTTTGTCCCTGACCGCGTCGAGCAGCGCCTTCGGAGCGGTGAACGGATGCACGCCGGTATGCTTCTCGACGATGCCTTCGACCGTCGTGAACGGGCCCTTGGTCAATCCATCGCGCGGCGAATAGGATGCCACGGTGCCGTAGGTCACGCGCAGCGTCGAATTGGCGTCCGGGTAGACCGGCTTGCCCTGCGTTTTCTTCCACGCGATCACGGCCGACATGTACTGCGGGATCACCCGTTCCAGGTTGCCGTCGATTTCCTTGCGCCGGTTTTCGATCGCCAGCGTGGCGTCGCTCATCTTGACGGCCAGCTGGATGAACGCGTCGTCCGACTTGGCGAAGGCATTGACGTCCTTGCCGATCCAGGCCAGGCGCTTGGCGGTGTCGCCCAGCTCCGACTGGCGGTACAGCGTGCCGGCATCGGCCGCCGCCGGCAGCAGCGCATCGATCCCCTTCGGATGCATGTTGGGCGCCACCTTCGTGTAGCGCTGCAGCGCCGACGTGAAGCGCGCTTCGTCCACGCTGCCGACGTAGGATTGTTCGAGGCGCGCCAAACGGGCCTTGATGAAGCTCAGGTCACGCTCCTGGAAACCGGCTTCGCGCTTGGCGTCCGGTTTCTGGTTTTCCAGCGCCAGGCGGTACAAGGTGCGCGCGCTTTTGAGCAGGTCGCTGTTTGATGCAACCGACCAGCCGAACTCCTCGTCCTGCAGCGCCATGTCGGCGGCGATCAGCGCGTCGAGGTCGGCCAGCATGGTCGGCGCGACGCCGGCCTTGCTGCCCTGCTGCTTGAACCAGGTACGGAATTCGGCGTCCTGCACGTCCTTGATCGCGGCGATGTCCTTGCGCGCGAAACCGTCCAGCAGGCCCTGGGTTTTCTTGAGCACGTTGTTGGTGCTCTTGACCACGCTCGCATAACGCACTTCGTTGGCGTTGTTGCCCTTGGTGGCGGCGGCGATCACGGCCAGGTCGGCCTGCATGTCGGCCACGCGCACCGGGAAGTTGGCGTCGCGCGCGAAGCGGATTTCGGACGGCAGCTTGTAGCGGCTGGTGCGGCCAGGGTAGCCGGCCAGCAGGATCGGGTCGCCCGTCTTGAGTCCTTCGGCCGACACGACCAGGAAGTCCTTCGATTTGTACGGCACGTTGTCGGGCGACGGATCGGCCGGACGGCCGTCCTTGCCGACGTAGGCGCGCAGGAACGAGAAGTCGCCGGTCTGGCGCGGCCATTCGAAGTTGTCGACGTCGCCGCCGAACTCGCCAATCTTGTCGGACGGCGCGTACACCAGGCGCACGTCGCGGATCATCAGCTGGCGGATGCGGTAGTACTCAAGGCCGCGGTGAAAGCTCGGCACCGAGCAGCGGTAGCCCTTGTCGGTCTCGCACTCGGCGACCAGGGACTTGATGCGCGCGGAGACTTCTTCGTAGCGCTCGCGCCCCGACATCGTGGCCGGCAGGTCCTTGAGCACGCGCTCGGTGACGTTTTCGACTTTCTCGGTTACGTAGATCAGGGTATTCGGACCGCCCGGCAGTTCCGCCGCGCGCGTCTTGGCCAGGAAGCCGTTGGCGATGTAATTGTTTTCGGCCGTCGAATTGCGCTGGATCGCACTGTAGCCGCAATGGTGGTTGGTGACGATCAGACCCTGCGACGACACGAAGGCGGCCGAGCAGCCGGTGATGTTGACGATGGCGCTCATCGGATGCTTGGACAGGTCGGCCAGTTTTTCAGCGGGGATGGTGATCCCGATGCGCTTCAATTCGGACTTCAGTTGCGGCAGCTGGTGCGGCTGCCACTGGCCTTCGTCGGCGTTCGCGGTGGCGAAAACGCCCAGCAAGGCGATGGGCAATGCGATGGATTTCAACAAGATATACCCCGAAAAATAAATGCAAGCGGGGAGTATATCGCTGTTGGCGGGGGCGGCAAAACAATTTGAGGGGTCAAGTATCGACCGCCATCCCGGCCCGGCATGGTCAATATTGGACGGATCGTGCACCTGGTATGGATGCACGGCGTGCCTTGGGACTGTGCGCGGCGGCGATTGGCCCGATCGCATGTGCTCGCTTCGGCTATGTATCGGCAGCTTCCGCATCGACGGGTGGGGTATGTCGAAATCGGGACATCCGCCCAAAAGCCCCGATATCGTCCGATTCAGTCCGATACGCCGCGATTCCGATCCGATTTCCTGCGCTTGTCATCCGATTTGGCACGCCATGAATCCGATCCCGTCCGATTTCATCCCGAAACCGAACGATTCGCGATTTCGAGGTCTAACTTTTATCTGCGCCGCGCCATCGTAAAAAATCGCGCAGAAATCGGATCATCGCGTAGTCAAATCGGATCGGATCGTGCAGTAATCGTGCGAACGCGTGTGCGATTCGCGCACGATCGGGTCAAATCGGGCCATATCGCGCCCCAGGGAGAAAACCATGCGTCGCCAGCACCCCAACCACCAGGTGAGCATTCCCGTCTCGCTTGCGGTATGGCACCAGTTGCTCGGTGGCTCTTCGAATACTGGCTTTGAAAAGGAAGACTGGGAAATCGCGGCGGAAGCGATAGACGAATGGACGCGGCGCCACAATCCGGATGCGCTTCCCATGCCGGCAACCAAGGGGTATCAATGGAAGCGCCTGTTCCTGCCTGAAGGCACGCTACTGCGCACCGTATTCGCAGGAAAAAACCATCACTGCATGGTCGAGGGCGATCAGATACTGCACGATAAACAAGCCGTCTCGCCTAGCGGCTTTGTCAATGCCGTCGGTGGCATTCGGCGCAATGCGTGGCTATGCACCTGGATCCTTTTCCCGGACTCCAAGGACTGGAAACTGGCCGACACCTTGCGCACGCACGAACGCGCGCGCCGCGCAAGCAAATTGGCGCGCGACGCGCACCGGGAGCCTGCAACGCTGCCCGCCGCTGCACGTGCGCCAGCTACCGGCGCACCGCTTGCCGCGCCAAACGCATGCGATGCGCCCGATGCCATACATACCCAGCATGGCCCGGCACAGCAAGCGAACGCGCACGCGGAACGGCAGCACCTGCAGCAGCATCCTGGCATCACGCTCTCGCCGCCCGGGTTCATGTGCGGCACGGAGCAGCGCATCAACGACGATGACCGCATGACGACATTGCTGCGGCAGGAACTGCTTCCGCTCCTTTACCGCCTATGCGCCGTCAACAACACGCGTCGTCAAGCGCATCCCTCGCCCGGCGCGTAGTTTCACCTTGCGCACTTTGGGGTGGCCAGCCGGTGTCCGAATCCGGACACTCATGGGCGAACACGGGCATTTTTTGCGACGAAAGGCCACGCCTAGCCCCGCAAACGAGCTGGCACGCCCCTTGCTGTACAGTCGGCATGGATATCCCACTCACTCCCCTCACCGTGCAGCGCCGGCGCCGTCTGACGCTGCTGACCGTGGCCGCCGTCATGGCCGCGCTGTGCGCCAGCGCCTGGGGCATCAACCGCGTGCTGCGCCCCAGCATCAACGCCGCCGACATCCGCGTGGCCGAAGTGCGGCGCGGCGACATCGCCAACGCCATCAACGCCTCGGGCGTCGTGATCCCCGTGCACGAGGAGCTGGTCACCAGCCCGATCCAGAGCCGCATCGCCAAGGTCCACGCGAAACTGGGCCAGACGGTCGCCGCCGGCGCCCTGCTGCTGGAGCTGGACGACCATACGATCACGCTCGCCCTCGACAGCCTGAAGGAACAACTGGCGCAGCAGGAGAACCGCATCAACGGCCTGACCTTGGAACTGGACCAGAAGCGCAAGCAGATCGTCTCAAGCATCGAACTGCTGGAACTGGACCTGCAAAGCGCGCGCGTCAAGCGCGAGCGCTACACCACATTGCGCAAGGCCGGCGGCGTCTCTGGCGAAGACATGCTGACGGCGGAACTGAACGTGCAGCGCATCGAGATCCAGCTGCGCCAGCAGCGCGAACTGATCGAAGACAGCCGACGCGCCACCAGCAGCAATATCGAAGGGGCGCGCCTGCAAAAGAACATCCTGCAAAAGCAGGTGGCGCAGCAGCAGGACCTGCTCGAACGCACCCGCGTGCGCGCGCCCTTCGCCGGCGTGCTGACCATGCTGGTCGAAGACGAAGGCGCCAGCCTGCAGATGGGCCAGCAAGTTGCGCGTGTCTCCGAACCGGACAACTACCGGGTCGAAGCCTCGCTCTCGGACTTCCATGCGCGCCTGCTCGCCCCGGGCCAGGCGGTGCGCATCGAACAGGGCAAGGAAACCTTGAACGGCCATGTCCAGACCGTGCTGCCCGAAATCCAGAACGGCAGCATCAAGCTGCTCGTCACGCTGGACCAGCCGAATCACCCGCTGCTGCGCAACAAGATGCGGGTCGACGTCAACATCATCACCGACAACAAGCAAGGCGCGCTGGTGGCCGACACTGGCCCGGCCATCAACGGCAAGGGGCGCCAGCAGGTGTACGTGATCCGCGACGGCATGGCCCGCAAGACCGAACTGGAGATCGGCAACGGCGACGGCAAGGCATTCGAAATTCTCCACGGCGCGCAGATGCGCGACCGCCTGATCGTCTCCGACACCACCAATTTCAAGCAGCACGACAGCATCCGCATCAGCAACTAGCCAACCAAAGCGAAGAGACCCATCATGATTAAACTGGACAAAGTGAGCAAGACCTACCAGACCGACAAGGTCGAGACCCTGGCCGTCAAGGATATCGACCTGCATGTGCGCAAGGGCGAATTCGTCTGCATGATGGGCCCTAGCGGCTGCGGCAAGAGCACGCTGCTCAACCTGATCGGCCTGCTCGACCGGCCCGGCGCCGGCATGGTCCATGTGGACGGCATCCCGGTCAAGACCTACCGCGACAAGCAGGTCGCCGAAATGCGCAACAGCACCTTCGGCTTCATTTTCCAGAGCTTCCACCTGATCAACGACCTGCGCGTCATCGACAACGTCGAACTGCCGCTGCTGTACCGCAGCATGTCGGGCAGCGAGCGCCGCAAGCTGGCGCGCGAGGCGCTCGAAAAAGTCGGCCTGGGCGCGCGCATGGACCATTACCCGAACCAGCTGTCCGGCGGCCAGCAGCAGCGCGTCGCCATCGCGCGCGCCATCGTGGGCCGGCCGCAAGTCTTGCTGGCCGATGAGCCGACCGGCAACCTGGACAGCAAGATGGGCGCCGAAATCATGGACATCCTGCTCAAGCTCAACAGCGAAGGCACGACCATCGTCATGGTCAGCCACAGCGAGCACGACGCCAAACTGGCCAGCCGCGTGGTACGCGTGTTCGACGGCCAATTGGTCGCCTAGGAGGCCGCATGTTCAAAAATTATCTGCTGACCGCTTACAAGGTCTTCATGCGGCGCAAGCTGTTCACGGCGATCAACCTGCTGTGCATCGTGCTCACGCTGGTGGTGCTGATGGTCGTCACCGCCATGCTCGAAAACGCCTTCTACCCGTCCGGCGTCGAAGGCAAGAGCGACCGTTTCCTGCAAATCATGGTGCTACACATGGAGTCGCCCGAAGGCAAGAATGGCAAGAGCATATCGACCAGTCCGCTCGGCTTCAAGCTGATCGACAAGTATCTGAAACCGATGCAGTCCGTCGAACGGGTCTCGGCAGTGACGATGCCGCGCACCGTTTCGGTGTACCAGGATGGCCGTGTGACCGAGCTGGAAATGCGGCGCGCCGATGCCGACTACTGGAAGATCCTCGACTTTACGCTGCTCGGCGGTCGTTTCCCCACCGCCGAGGATGACGAAAAAGGCCGATTCGTGGCCGTCATCAACGCCAGCTCGGCGCGCCGCCTGTTCGGCTCGACCGACGCGCTCGGCAAAACTGTCAGCGTGTCCGGCCAGCAGTTCCAGATCATCGGCGTGGTCAAGGACGAGCTGCACATGAATGCTTACGCCGACCTGTGGGCGCCGATTGCGACCTTCCCGTCGACCGCCTACCGCAATGAACTAAGGGGCGAGTTCGTCGCGTTGCTGCTGGCCAGGGACAAGGCCGACCTGCCGCAAATCCAGCGCGATGTAAAGCGCATTGCCAAAGGCGTCGAATTCGACGATCCGAAGGCGTGGAACAAGGCACTTTTTTGGGCCGACACCAAGCTGGCCCTGTTTGCCCGCACGACCATCGGCGACTCTGACAAAGAAGATTCCGGCGCCGGCAAACTGCTAGCCATCCTGGGCGGCATGATGCTGCTGTTCATGCTGCTGCCCGCGCTAAACCTGGTCAACCTGAACTCCGGGCGCATCCTCGAACGCAGCTCCGAGATCGGCGTGCGCAAGGCCTTCGGCGCCACCAGCGCCCAGCTGGTACGCCAGCTGATCGTCGAAAATGTGTTGCTGTGCCTGTTCGGTGGCCTGATCGGCCTGCTGGCCGCCAAGGGCGTGCTGCTGTGGCTGGAAGGCTCGGGCCTGGTGCCCTACATGAAGGTCGACATGAATTTCGCCGTCATGGGCTACGGCTTGTTCATTACCCTGGTGTTCGGGCTGCTGTCCGGCGTGTTACCTGCCTGGAAAATGTCGCGCCTCGATCCTGTTCATGCCCTCAAGGGAGCCATCTGATGTTTCGCCACCTACTCAAACTGATCTGGAAACGCAAGGGCCGCAACCTGATGCTAAGCCTGGAAATCCTGCTCGCTTTTGTCGTCGTGTTTGCCGTCGCCGCCTTCGCACTGCGCAATGTCCAGCTGTACCAGATGCCGACCGGTTTCACGTCGGACGACGTCTGGTCGATCGACATCAACGCCGCCGACAACAAGAAGGTCAAGGGCGTGGCCTTGTATGAGCAATTCAAGCGCGGCTTGCTGGCCTTGCCCGAGGTGAAGCAGATCGCATTCATCACAGCCGCGCCTTACCTGTCGAGCACATGGACGACCGACTACGTCGTTCCCGGCAGCGCAACGCGCGTCCATACCGAGCAGGTCATCGTCAGCGACGAAGCATTCCCCGTGCTCGGTATCAAGGTCGAGCAAGGACGCGCGTTCGACCATACCGATGACGGCGCTGCGGCCACGCCGGTGGTGATCAACCGGCGCCTGGCCAAGGCCTTGTTTGGCGAGGCATCATCGCTCGGCAAGGAGTTCGATGCGTCCGACCGCGACAGCAAGGACCATACGATGTTGCGGGTGATCGGCGTGGTCGAGGACCTGCGCAAGAAAGGCGAGCTCGACACACCGGGCAACGTCGCCATCGTGCGCCACCTGCCGGCGGTCGACGATGGCCTCCGCGGCATCCTGATCAAGGTGGCGCCCGGCACCACGCGCGCCTTCGAGGAAAAGCTGAACCGCCAGCTCAAATTGATCAACAACGAATGGACCTACGAAATTTCGCCGCTGTCGGCCTTGCGCACGACGATGCTGAAAAACCAGCTGACGCCGATCCTGATCCTGGCGGTGATTGCCGCCTTCCTGCTGCTGATGGTCGCCTTCGGCCTGTTCGGGGTGCTGTGGCAAAACACCACGCGCCGGATTCCCGAGATCGGCCTGCGGCGCGCGATCGGCGCCAATGCCGGCGACATCTACCGCCAGATCATCGGCGAGCAGTTCCTGCTCAGTTCAGGCGCGATGCTGGCCGCCCTGCTGCTGCTGGTGCAGCTGCCGATCACAGGCGCGCTGGGCGAAAGCCTGAACTGGACCGTGTTTGCGGCGGCCACGGCACTGTCGATGGTGACGATCTATCTGCTATCCTTGCTGTGCTCCGTGTATCCGGGCTGGCGCGCCAGCCGGCTCAGCCCGACCGAAGCGCTGCATTACGAATAACCGCCCCATCGTCGCTGCGCAGGCGGGGACCCATACCAGCTCAGCTCCGCTCTGTATCGGACTCTGACCACAGGTGCCATGGGTCCCCGCCTGCGCAGGGACGATGTGGTTGAAACTTTCCGCACCTTAAAAGAATATGACGCCCAGCCCTCAACGCATCCTGATCGTCGACGACGACGCCGCCGTCCAGGTATCGCTGGCCCTGCTGCTCAAGCAGTCCGGCTTCGACCCAATCTGCTGCGACGACGCCAAAGCGGCCCTCGACGAACTGGCGCGCGCGCCGGTCGACCTGGTCCTGCAGGACATGAATTTTTCGCTGCAAACGAGCGGCGAGGAAGGCCTGGCCTTGCTGGCCCACATCAAGGACAGCTATCCCGACACGCCGGTCCTGTTGATGACCGCCTGGGGCTCGATCGCACTGGCCGTGCGCGGCGTGAAAAGCGGCGCCGCCAATTTCTTCACCAAGCCGTGGGACAACGCCCAGCTGGTCGCGCTGATCCACAGCACGCTGGAGCTGTCGGCCACCTTGTCGCCGCAGCGCCTGAACCGCCAGGTGCTCGACAAGCAGTTCGACTTTTCCGCCATCATCGGCGAGCACCCCAAGCTGCTGCGCGTGCTGGCCACGCTCGGCCAGGTGGCGCGCACCAAGGCGCCGGTGCTGATCCTGGGCGAAAGCGGCACCGGCAAGGAACTGGTCGCCGACGCCATCCACCGCAACAGCCCGCGCGCGGCGCGCCCGCCGGTCAAGATCAACATGGGCGCGATCACGCCCTCGCTGTTCGAAAGCGAAATGTTCGGCCACGTGCGCGGCGCCTTCACCGACGCCAAGGCCGACCGCAAGGGCCATGTCGCCTGTGCCCACGAAAGCACGCTGTTCATGGACGAGATCGGCGAACTGAACCGCGCCGACCAGGTCAAGCTGCTGCGCGTGCTGCAGGACCAGCGCTACCAGCCGGTCGGCGCCAGCCGCAGCGAACAAGCCGACATCCGCGTCATTTCGGCCACCAACCAGGAACTGGCCGAACTGGTGGCAAGCGGCGACTTCCGCGAAGACCTGTACTACCGCCTGAACCTGATCACGATCCGCTTGCCGCCACTGCGCGAACGGCGCACCGACATTGCACTGCTGGCCGCGCACATCATCGGCCACGTGGCGACCCAGTACGGCCTGGGCCCGGTCACCCTGACGCCGCAGGCACTCGACTGGCTCAGCGCCCAGCCATGGCCGGGCAATATCCGCCAGCTCAAGCAGACGCTCGAGCGCACGGTCCTGCTGGTCGGCAAAAGCCAGCTCAGCCAGGCCGACTTCATCGATGCCGCGCAGCGCGACGACGGCGCCGGCCAGACCCGGCTGGGCGTGGACGGCATGACGCTGGAACAGGTCGAACGCCACATGATCGAGCAAGCCATGGAGCAGCACGGCGGCAACATCTCGCGCGTGGCCCAGGCGCTCGGCCTGTCGCGCACCGCGCTGTACCGGCGCCTGGAGCGGCACGGCCTGGGCGGCGGGGACGAGGCATGAGCTTGCGCTGGCGCTTGCGCGCCTACCTGCTTGCGCTGCACCTGCTGCTGTTCGCCTTCACGCTGGCGCTGATGCGGGAGCAGGTGGCGCTGTTCCTGGGCGTCGAAGTGCTGCTGCTGGCCAGCCTGGCCGGCGGCTTTACGCTGATCGGGCGCGCCATGCGGCCGATCGAATACACCGCGCGCTTTCGCGACCTGCTGCAGGACCAGGACTACGCGGCCCGCATGACCGACAGCGCGGTGCCCGAGCTCGACGAGCTGATCGCGCTGTTCAACACCATGCTCGGCACGCTGTACCGCGAACGGCTGGAACTGGGCGAGCAGCGCGGCTTCCTCGACAGCCTGCTGGAGGCGACCCCGAGCGCAGTGATCGTGTTCGACTTCGAGGGCAACATCAGCCTGGTGAACGCCAGCGCCCACGCACTGCTGGCGCTGGACGCGCCCAAGGGCAAGCCGCTTGGCCATTGGAACGGCAGCGCGCTGGCGGCCCAGCTCGACGCGCTGCCGCTGGGCGAGAGCCGCTTGCTGTCCGACCCGGAAGGGCGCCGCTACCGTGCCCAGCGCGGCCAGTTCTTCGACCGCGGCTTCGCGCGCCACTTCCTGCTGGTCGAGGAGATGACGGCCGAACTGGAAAGCTCCGAACGCGCCACCTACGAAAAACTGATCCGCGTGCTGGCCCACGAGGTCAACAACACGGTGGCGGCCACCAGCTCGGTGCTCGACTCGCTGCTGTTCTACCAGTCGCAGTTGACGGCGGCGGACGGCGCCGATTTTTCGACGGCCATCGTGGCGGTGCGGCGCCGCAATGTCAGCCTGGGCGAATTCATCGAACGCTTCACGCGCGTGATCAAGATGCCCGAGCCGGAGCTGCGTCCGGCCTCGGTGGCGGCCATGATGGACGACATCCTGTGGCTGAACCGCGAACAGTGCAAGCGGGCCGGCATCGCCATCGGCTGGGAGCGGCGCGACGAGGTGCCGGCGCTGCGCCTGGACAGCCACCTGATGGAGCAAGCCCTGCTCAATATCGTCAAGAACGCGCTCGAGGCGGTCGAAACCACCCAGGCCGAGAGCGGCAAGCCCGGCTACATCCGCTTCACGCTGGCCGATGAAGGCGCGCACGTGCGCCTGACTATCATCGATTCGGGCAACCGCCTGGGCGAATTGCCGGCGCGCCAGTTGTTCACGCCCTTCGTGACGACCAAGAAGGGCGGCCAGGGCATCGGCCTGATGTTCGTGCGCGAAGTGCTGACCCGGCATGGCTTCGGCTACCGGCTGGCCCCGTCCGGCATCGATGAAACCCATTTCGAAATCTGCTTCCCCGTCGCAAAACGCGTGTTAGACTCCTAGAAAGTAGTGACTGGAAGAAACGGATGACAGCGGATTTTGTGCGCATTTCCGGCCGCCTCGGGCGGTCCCTGACCATCGGCTTGCTGTGCGCAGCCGCCTGCACGCCTGCTCTTGCGACCGAAAAACTGACCCTGTGTTTTGAAAACAAGGCGGTGCTGCCATGGCGTACGGCCGAAGGCGAGGGCCTCAATTTCGAGCTGTTGCGGCGTGTAGAGACCAAGCTCGACATCCTGTTCGACTACCAGCTGTTGCCGTGGAAACGCTGCCTGGCCAAGCTCAAGGCGAACGAGGTGGACGGCGCGTTCACCGTCAGTTTCAGCGAGGAGCGGCGTCAATACGGCGCCTTCCCGGGCGGCGAACCGGCCGATGTCAAGAAGCGCATGCACTACGCCGGCTATTTCCTGATCCGCAAAAAAGGCAGCGCCATCGACTGGGACGGCAAGCAGTTTCTGCATGCCGACGGCAAGATCGCGTTCCGGCTCGGCTATTCGGTCGGCGAACAGTTGCGCGAATTGAAGATGGCGGTCGACGAAACCAATGATTCGCTGTACAACGTCGGGCGCAAGGTAGTGACGGGAAGGGTTGCCGGCGCGGCCATGATGGACAGCGATGCAAACGTGCTGATGAGCAGTGCGCTGGGCCCCCAGCTCGACATGGTCGCCACGCCGCTCATCGAAAAACCGTACTACCTGATCCTGTCCAACACGCTGGTCAAGGCCAGGCCGGAGCTGGCCGAGCGGATCTGGAAGAGCATCGAGGAGGTGCGCAACGGCAAAGAATACGGCAAGCTGGTGCAGGCGGCCGGCGTCGAACACGCACGTTAGGCACACGCAGAATTCACGGCCTCGGCGAAGACCACAAAAATAAACCACCGTCGTCCTCGCGCAAGCGCCGGTGCGACGCCTCGCGACCCATACTGAGCATAGTCAGCCTGGGGAAAACGCCTGCGTTCCCGTTCGCGAGGACGACGCGGCGTCTACTTTTTCTTGCGCGACGCGCGCTTTTTCGGCGCCAGCATCGACCCCGTGCAGGACGGCGCGCCGCAGCGGCACTCGAACATCTTCTTCACGGCCGCCGTGTGCCGTTCTTCGTAGATCAGCGCGTAGTTGTAGTTGAGTTCCTCGCCCTGCGCTATCTCGTACAGCGCGTAGATGAAGACCTTGCCGTCTTCCTCATACGCTTCGCAGTTCGGTTCGCACGCATGGTTGATGAAACGGGCGTCGTTACCGCCGCTGCCGCCATCGATCACATTGCCGTCGGCCAGCGAAAAGAAGAACGTGTGATTGACCGGTCCCCCACTCTTTTCAGCGCGGATCGCCGATTCATCGGACGTGATGCGCTCGCCCGTGTATTCGACGATGCATTCGCCCGCTTCGATCAGGCGGCGCGCGAACACGCCGTTGCCGTGGATCTCGGAGCGCCGCACTTCGTAGGCGGGGGAATCGGCCGGGGCCGGCTCGGATGAGCTAGGGGATTTTTTGGTCATGGTGCCGCTATTCTAACGAAGCTTTCCATCCTCCGCCTAGAGATTGTATCAAGGCCACCGCGGTTGTCTGGCGATCGGCCTGTGCCTGCACCAGCGCACGGCGCGCCGACAGCGCCGTCGCCTGCGCCTGCACCACTTCGGTATAGCTGACCTGCCCCGCCTTGTAGCGGTTGAGCATCTGCGCTTCGACCTGGTCGGCCGCCTCCGACGCCTGCTTGTGCAGCACCTGCTGCTGCGCCAGCACGCGCGTGGCGTTGAGCTGGTTTTCGACGTCGCCGAACGCCTCGAGCACAGTCTGGCGGTAGTGCGCCACCGCCGCCTGGTGCTGGGCTTCGGCCCCTGCGACATGGGCGCGGGTGGCGCCCGCGTTGAAGATCGACTGGGCCACGCTGGCGCCGACCGACCACAGCATGGTCGACGCCTTGAACAGGTCGCCGACCTTGCTGCCGCCGGTGCCGACGGAGCCGGTCAGGCCGATATCCGGATAATAGGCCGCCTTGGCGATGCCGATCTGCGCATTGGCGGCAGCGACGCGCCGTTCGGCCGCGGCGATGTCCGGACGGCGCTGCAGCAGCAGCGACGGCACGCCGGCCGGGATCTCGGGCACGCTGGCCTGCCACGCGGCCGGCGCCAGCGCAAACTCGGCCGGCGCCTTGCCGACCAGGATCGCGATCGCATGTTCGAGCTGGGCGCGCTGGCGCACCAGCGTCAGGTCGTCGACCTGGGCGTTGGCCAGCTGGGTCTGGGCCTGCAGCACGTCGGCCTTTTGGGCGATGCCGGCGTCGAAGCGATTCTTGGTGATCTGGGCCACCCGCTGGTAGCCTTCGATGGTGGTGGCCAGCAGCGCTTTCTGGGCGTCGCTCTGGCGCAGCTGGAAGTAGTTGGCCGCCAGCTCGCCCTGGGCCGACAGCCGGGCTGCGGCCAGGTCGGCCGCGCTGGCCTGCTGGCCGGCCTTGGCGCTGGTGACGCCGGCGCGCAGCCGGCCCCAAATATCCGGTTCCCAGCTGGTGCCGATGCTGAGCCGGTAGCTGCTCGCGCTGTCGGTCTCGCGCCCGCCCGAGCGGTTCACGCCGGACGTCAGGCCGACGCTGGGAAACAGCGAGGCGCGCTGTTCCTGCACCAGCGAGCGCGCCTGGGCGTACGACGCCACCGCCGCCGCCACGTTCTGGTTCGATACCTCGACCTGCTGCGCCAATTGGTTCAGCAACGGGTCGTTGAACAGGGTCCACCATGGACCGCGTTCGAGCGTGTCGGCCGGGGCGGCGGCGACCCAGCCGGCCGCTTCCTTGAAGGCGGCCGGCGCCGGCGTGGCGGGAACGTTGTAGGCCGGTCCGACGGCGCAGCCGGCCAGCAAGGAGGCGGCCAGTGCCAGCGGCAGCAGGCGAAAAATCGAATGGGTGCGCATGGTGTGTCTCATGGTTGTGGAGCGTGGTCGATATGGTGGCCAAGTTCGCGCTCGGCCGGACTGCGGCGGCGCAGCTTGTCCATCATGACGTACACGACCGGGGTGGTCAGCAGCGTGAGCAACTGGCTCGCCAGCAGGCCGCCGATGATGGCCACGCCCAGCGGACGGCGCAGCTCGGAACCTTCGCCGAAGCCGATCGCCAGCGGCAAGGCGCCCAGCGCGGCGGCCAGGGTCGTCATCAAAATAGGACGGAAGCGCAGCAAGCAGGCTTCGCGCACCGCTTCGAGCGGACCCAGGCCGCGCGTGCGTTCGGCTTCCAGCGCGAAGTCGATGATCAGGATCGCGTTCTTCTTGACGATCCCGAGCAGCAGGAACACGCCGATCAGCGCGATGATCGAGAAATCCATCCCGAACAGCAGCAGCGCCAGCACCGCCCCGACGCCGGCCGATGGCAGCGTCGAGATCACCGTGATCGGATGGACCAGGCTTTCGTACAGGATGCCGAGCACGATGTAGATCACCACCACGGCGGCCAGGATCAAGAGCGGCTGTTCCTTGTTCGAATCCTGGGCCGCCTTGGCCGTACCCTCGAAGCTGCCGCGTACATTGTTCGGCATGGCGATGTCGGCTTCGGCCTGGTGCACCGCGGCCTCGCCCTGCGACAGGTTGCTGCCTTCGGCCAGGTTGTACGAAATCGTGGTGGCCAGCTCGCCGTCCTGGTGGTTGACCGAGGTCGGCGTGGCGCCTTCGCCGAAGCTGGCGATCGCCGCCAGCGGCACCATGGTATCGGCCGCGCCGGACAGCGCCTGGCCGCTGGCCGGGTCGCGCGCCGCAGTCAGGTTGGCCGGCGCGCTGGCCGTGGCAGTACCGCGCGAAGGCACGTAGACGTCGCTGAGCGCCTGCGGCGTCTGCGAATAGCGCTTGGCCACGCCCATGATGATGCTGTACTGATTGAGCTCGTCGTAGATGGTGGCGACCTGGCGCTGGCCGAACGCGTTGTACAGCGCGTTGTCGATGTCGCGCGGGTTGATGCCCAGCCGCGCCGCGCTGTCCTTGTCGATCTTGACGTACATCTCGACACCGTTCTCGGCCTGGTCGGTCTCGACGTCGACCAGCGCGCTTTGCTGCTTCATCGAATCGGCCAGCTTGCCGGCCCATTTCTTCAGGTCGGCGCGGTTGTCGCTTTTCAGCGTGTACTGATAGGTCGAGTTGGACTGCCGCCCGCCCATGCGCAGGTCCTGCACCGGATTGAGGAACAGCGACACGCCGGTCACCTGCGCCAGTTGCGGGCGCAGGCGTGCGATCACGGCCTGGCCGCCGTCGGTGCGTTCGGACACCGGCTTCAGGTTGACGAACATGAAGCCGCCGCCCGCGCGCGAGCCGCCCGTGAAGCCGACCACGGTGGCCACCGCCGGATCGGCGCGGATGATGTCGACCAGCTGCTTGAGCTTTTCCTGCATGGCCTGGAACGAGATGCTCTGGTCGGCCCGGATGCCGCCGTTGATCTGGCCGGTGTCCTGCTGCGGAAAGAAGCCCTTCGGGGCGGCCGCGAACAAATAGATATTCAGGCCAATCACGAAGAAAAAGATCAGCATGACCAGCGCCTTGCTGTCGAGTGCCCAGTCGAGCGAATGGCGGTAGGTGTCGTGGATCTTGTCGAAACCGCGCTCGGCCCAGCGCGCCAGGCGGCCCGGCTCGCGCTCGGCGCCGCCCGCCTTCAGCAGCCAGGCGCACATCATCGGCGTGGTGGTCAGCGAAATGACCAGCGAAATCATCACCGCCGCCGACAAGGTCACGGCAAATTCACGGAACAAGCGTCCGACCTGGCCGCCCATGAACAGCAGCGGGATGAACACCGCCACCAGCGACAGGCTGATCGAGAGCACCGTGAAGCCGACTTCGCGCGCGCCCAGCAGCGCCGCCTTCATGCCGTCCATGCCCTCCTCGATATGGCGGCTGATATTCTCCAGCACCACGATGGCATCGTCGACCACGAAGCCGGTGGCCACCGTCAGCGCCATCAGCGACAGGTTGTTCAGGCTGAAGCCCAGCATGTACATGACGCCGAAGGTGCCCAGCAGGGACACGACGGTCGCCACCGCCGGAATGATGGTGGCGCGCACGCTGCGCAGGAACACGCTCACCACCAGCACCACCAGCAGGATCGAGATCATCAGCGTCACTTCGATTTCATGCAGCGACGAGCGGATCGAATTGGTGCTGTCGGATGCGACTTCCAGCTTGACGTCCTTGGGCAGCTGCGCCTGCAGCGACGGCAGCAGGGCGCGCACGCCGTCGACCGTGGCAATCACGTTGGCGCCCGGCTGGCGAGTGACCAGCACGACCACCGCCGGCTTGCCGTTGAACAGGCCGAGCGTGTTGATGTTTTCGACGCCGTCGATCACCTCGGACACGTCGTCCAGGCGCACCGCGGCATTGTTGCGCCAGGCGACCACGAGGCCGCGGTAATCGGCCGCGGTGCGTCCCGCGGTCGGGGTATTGGCCTGCGAGTAGATCTGCAAGCGCAGGCCGTTGCCCTCGATCGAACCCTTGGGCCGATTGGCATTGGTGGCCTGGATCGCGGCGCGCACGTCCTCGCTCGAGACGCCGTAGCGGTTCAGCGCATACGGCAGCAGCTCGACCCGCACTGCCGGCAGCGAACCGCCGCCGATCTCGACGTCGCCCACGCCCTGCACCTGCGCCAGCTTCTGCTGCACCAGGTTGGAGACCGATTCGAAAATCTGGCCCGGGGTCTTGGTCGGCGAAGTCAGCGCCAGGATGATGACGGGCGCGTCCGACGGATTGGCCTTGCGGTAGGTCGGATTGCTTTTCAGCGTGGATGGCAGGTCAGCCCTGGCCGCGCTGATGGCGGCCTGCACTTCGCGCGCGGCCGAATCGATCTTGCGGTTCAGGTCAAACTGAAGGCTGATCCGGGTCGATCCGTTGCCGCTGTTCGAGGTCATCTCGTTGACGCCCGAGATCACGCCCAGGCGCCGTTCGAGCGGCGTGGCCACGCTGGTCGCCATGGTGTCGGGGCTGGCCCCGGGCAGCGAGGCGCTGACCGAAATGGTCGGAAAGTCCACCTGCGGCAGCGGCGAGACCGGCAGCACGAAAAACGCGCCTATCCCCGCCAGCGCGATGCCCAGCGTCAGCAGCACGGTGGCGATCGGACGCCGTACAAATGGCGCAGACAGATTCACTTGGCCACCTCGGGCGCGGCCTTGCGATTCGACCAGCGGCGCGCCAGGCTGTCGAAGCCGAGGTAGATGACCGGCGTCGTAAACAGCGTGAGCATCTGGCTGACGATCAGGCCGCCGAAAATGGCCAGGCCGAGCGGCCGGCGCAATTCGGCGCCCTCGCCCCATCCCAGCATCAGCGGCACCGCAGCGAACAAGGCGGCCAGGGTCGTCATCAGGATCGGGCGGAAGCGCAGCAGCGCGGCCTGGTGAATCGCCGCGCGCGGCTCCATGCCGCCTTCGCGCTCAGCCTCGATGGCGAAGTCGATCATCATGATGGCGTTCTTCTTGACGATGCCGATCAACAGGATGATGCCGATGATGCCGATCACCCCCAGGTCCTGCCCGCTGACCATCAGGGCCAGCAAGGCGCCCGCACCTGCCGACGGCAAGGTCGACAAGATGGTCAGCGGATGGATATAGCTTTCATACAGCACGCCGAGCACGATGTACACGCACACGACCGCCGCCAGGATCAGCCACAACTGGTTCGACAGCGAGGCCTGGTAAGCGCCGGCCGCGCCCAGGAAGGTCATGCTGGCCGAGACCGGGAAGCCGATCTCCCTGGCCGCCGCCTTGATCGCGTCGACCGACTGCCCCAGCGACACGCCGGGCGCGGTGTCGAAGCCGATGGTGGTGGCCGGGTATTGCGCCACGTGGGTGATCTGCAGCGGCGCATTCTGTTCGGTCACGCTGGCCACGGCCGACAGCGGCGTGGTCTTGCCGGACCCCGCGCGCAGCGGCAGCTGCCCCAGCGCCGCGGTCGACATCTGGGCGTCGCGCTGCGCTTCCAGGATCACCCGGTACTGGTTGGTCTCGGTGAAAATGGTCGAGACGATGCGCTGTCCATAGGCGCTGTACAGGGCGTCGTCGATGTTGGCCGCCGTGATCGACAGGCGCGACGCGGTGTCGCGGTCGATCTTGACAAACGCGGCAACGCCCGTGGCGCCGGCATCGGTCACCACATTGCTCACGTGCTTGTCGCTTTGCAGGCGCTGCACCAGCTTGGTGGCCCACTCGGTGACCACCGCGTTGCTGGCGCCTTCGATCGATACGCGGAACTGGGTCGGGCCGGTTTCGGCGTCGATGGTCAGGTCTTGCGTGGGCTGCAGGTAGAGCGTCACGCCCGCTACCTGGGCCACGCGCTGGCGCAGGCGCTCCATCGTGGCCGCCTGGTCGGTCGAGCGCTTGTCCTTCAGGTTGATCAGCATGCGGCCGGTATGGAGCATCATGTTGTTGGCCGCGTCGACGCCGACGTTGGAACTGAGCGAGAGCACGTCGGGATCAGCCAGGATCGCCCTGGCCGCCGCCTGCTGCAGCTCGGCCATGCGGTCATACGAAATCGCCTGGCGCATTTCGACGCGCGCCTGCAGCTGGCCGGTATCCTGGGTCGGAAACAGGCCTTTCGGGATCAGCACATACAGCAGCACGGTCAACAGCAGCGTGGCCAGCGCGATCAGCAGGGTCAGTCCCTGGCGTTCCAGCACCCAGTTCAGGCCGTGGTCGTAGCGCACAATCACGCCGTCGAAAAACGCCTGCGTGCGGCGCGCCATCGGACCCGGCTTTTCATCCTCGTGGCTGCGCAGCCAGCGGCCCGACATCATCGGCACCAGCGTCAGCGACACGACCGCGGAAATGAGGATTGTGATCGCCAGCGTGATGGCGAACTCGCGGAACAAGCGCCCCACCACGTCGCCCATGAACAGAAGCGGAATCAGCACGGCGATCAGCGACACCGTCAGCGAAATGATGGTGAAGCCGATCTGCGCGGCGCCCTTGACGGCGGCGTTCATCGGGGTCTCGCCCTTTTCGATGTAGCGCGAGATGTTCTCGATCATGACGATCGCGTCGTCCACCACGAAGCCGGTGGCGATCGTCAGTGCCATCAGCGACAGGTTGTTCAGGCTATAGCCGAGCATGTACATGGCGCCGCAGCTGCCGACCAGCGAAATCGGCACGGCCAGGCTGGCGATGACGGTGGCGCGCAGGCTATGCAGGAAGGCGAAGATCACCAGCACCACCAGCGCGACGGCCAGCAACAGTTCGATTTCGACGTGCATGACGGAGGCGCGGATGCCGGTGGTGCGGTCGGACAGCACATCGAGCCGGACCGAGGCCGGCAGGCCGGCGGCCAGCTCCGGCAGGCGCGCCTTGATGGCGTCGACCGTGGCAATCACGTTCGCGCCAGGCTGGCGCTGGACATTGAGGATGATGGCCGGCTTCAGGTTGGCCCATGCGCCCAGCTTGACGTTTTCGGCGCTGTCGACCACCTTGGCCACGTCGGTCAGGCGCACCGGCGCGCCGTTCTTGTAGGCGATGATCAGGTTCTGGTAGTCCGGCACGGCCAGCATCTGGTCGTTGGCATTGATGGCGTAGGAACGGGTGGGACCGTCGAAATTACCCTTGGCGCTATTCGCGTTGGCGCCCGAAATGGCGATGCGCAGCGTATCGAGCCCCA
The DNA here is from genome assembly GCA_025359245.1 of Massilia sp. Lineage (GTDB taxonomy): Bacteria > Pseudomonadota > Gammaproteobacteria > Burkholderiales > Burkholderiaceae_D > Telluria_A. The sequence continues at coordinate 47,888 of JANYGW010000158.1, read as the reverse complement.
GACCGTACGAGGCCAGCGCGCCGGTGTCGGCCTGGATCCGCACCGCCGGGCGCTGGCCGCCGCTGAGCGTGACCAGCCCGACGCCCGAGACCTGGCTGATCTTCAGCGCCAGGCGCGTGTTGACCAGGTTCTGCACCTCGGTCAGCGGCAGCGTGTCGGACGTGATGGCCAGGGTCAGCACCGGCGCGTCGGCCGGGTTGACCTTGGCGTACACGGGCGGCGCCGGCAAATCGGTCGGCAGCAGCGAACCGCCGGCGTTGATGGCGGCTTGCACTTCCTGCTCGGCGACGTCGAGCGTCTGGCCCAGGCCGAACTGCAGCGTCACGATCGAGACGCCGGCGGCGCTGGTCGAGCCCATGCGCTGCAGGCCGGCCATCTGGCCGAAGCGCCCTTCGAGCGGCGCGGTGACGGTGCGCGCCATCACTTCAGGGCTGGCGCCGGGATACAGCGTTTGCACCTGGATAGTCGGAAAATCGACTTGCGGCAGCGCCGACAGCGGCAGGAACTTGAAGCCGACAAAACCGGCCAACACGATCGCCACCATCAGCAGCGAAGTCGCTACCGGCCGCTTGATGAACGGTGACGAGGGACTCATTTCTGCTCCGTTCCTTCAGGCTTGCGGCGTGGACGCTGACCGTCGCCGGCGGCGCCATCGCGCCAGTGGTGGCGCCGTTCGCCGTCAGCGGCCGGCGCGGAGGCAGCGGCCGAAGCTGCGGCCAGCGGCGCCGACGCCGCGGAGGCCGGCGCAGCGGCACCGGCCGACGCACCGTCGGCAGGCCGTTCTCCCCTGCCCGCGCCGCCACGTCCGCCGCGCCGTCCGCCGCCGCCCTGGCCGCCGCCCATCTGCGGCTTGTCGCCGGGCAGGACCACGCGTGCGCCGTCCTTGAGGCGGTCGGCTCCTTCGGTGATGACCTGTTCGCCCGCCTTCAGGCCGGTCTTGATCTCCACCTTGTCGACCGTGGCCTGGCCGCGCGTGACCGGGCGCACGGCCACGGTATGCTCGGCCGCATCGAGCACGTACACGAAGTCCCCGGTGCTGCTGTTGCGCAGCGCCGTCACCGGCACCATGACCGCGTCCTTGATGGTGCGCAGTTCCAGGCGCAGGTTGACGAACTGGCTCGGGAACAGCGACTGGTCGGCGTTGGCAAAGCGTGCCTTGGCGCGCACCGTGCCGGTCGCCACATCGACCTGGTTGTCGAGCGCGGCGAATTTGCCGGTCGCCAGCGTCACGGTGCGGGTGCGGTCGAAGGCGGTGGCCGGCAGGCCGGCCGCGCTGCGGATGCTGGCCTGCAGGTCCGGCACGCGGTCTTGCGGCACCGAGAACTGGACGTCGATCGGCGACAGCTGGGTGATCAGGGCGATGCCGTTGGCGTCGCCGCTGCCGACCAGGTTGCCCATGTCGACCACGCGCAGGCCGACCCGCCCGCTGATCGGCGCCTTGATCTGGGTGTAGCTCAGGTTCAGTTTCGCGATGCCTTCGGCGGCGCGGTCGGTCATGCCGGTGCCTTCGAGCTGCTTGACCAGCGCGGCCTGGGTATCGACATCCTGGCGCGCGATCGAGTCCTGCGCCAGCAGCGTGCGGAAGCGCTCCAGCGTCACGCGCGCGCTGGCCAGCTGGGCCTCGTCGCGCTGGCGCGATCCGCTCGCTTGCAGCAGCGCCATCTCGAACGGACGCGGGTCGATCACGGCCAGCACCTGGCCGGCCTTGACCAGTTGCCCTTCGCTGAAGTTAATCTTTTGCAGGATGCCCGACACCTGCGGGCGCACCGTGGCGGTGGCCGCCGCCATGACGGTGCCGAGCGCATCGACACTGACCGGGATGTCGGCCAGTTCGGCCTTGGCGAAACCGACCGTGGTCGCGCCACCGCGCCCGCCACGTCCGCCGCCACCGCCGCCGCCGGGTCCGCCGGGGCCGCCGCCCTGCGTCGCGCCGGGACCGCCCGCGCCGGCCTTGGGCTGGTGGTTCAGGTACCAGGCGAGCGCCGCCAATGCGGCCATGACGGCAATGGCGATGATGCTGCCGATGATCTTGGCGCGGCGGCCGCGCGCTGGCGGTGGGGTCAGGGCATTCATGCTGTTCCTTGTCTTATTGGGGCATCTACCGCCGTCGTCCTCGCGAACGCGGGGGAAACGCAGCGATGTCTGGTCATGTCGTAGTGCTATGTGGCAATGGCGCGACTCTAGCATGCGGGGGTTTTATTATATGTTTCATACCGCACAAAGGATCTTTACAAGTGTGAAGCAGTCACGCGCGTGCGCGCAGCGCCCGCCCCTCCGCGCCGGGCATGCACGCGGCCGCCCATAGGGGGAGGTAAACGAAAATGGGCGCATGTTCAGCATGCGCCCGCCTTCTTCGTGCTACATGACGTTACAAACTCGCTACAAAGCAACTCAAGGCGTGCCGCACATGCAGTGCGTAATGGCCTGGAATGGCTTGCGGCCGGCGCTCAGGTCCGACAGCCATGCCAGTTCCTTGCCGGCTTCAGCGACTGCGCTGTTCGGCAAGGTCGCTTCGAGCAGGCCCATCTTGACCTGGATGGTGATCGCCTGCGCAGACGTGGCGCCGAACAGTTCCAGCGCGCGTTCGAAGGCCGTGTCGTCGCGCTCGATGTACGCCACGCGGTAGTCGTCGCCCAGCTTGGCGCGCTTGGCGGCCGAACGCAGCGCATCGCCGTAGCTGCCGATGGTGTCGACCAGGCCCCGCTCCTGTGCCTGCAGGCCGGTCCAGACCCGGCCCTGGCCAACTTCATCGATCTTGGCCGGCGTGGTCTTGCGCGCCACCGCCGCCTTGGAAGTGAATTCGGCGTAGATGCGGGTGACGCTGCTCTGGATCAGCTGGCCGAAGCGCGGGTCGAGCGGGCGCAGCGGATTGGTGGCGCCGGCCAGCCACGTGGTGGTGTGGCCGGCGGTGTGGATGCCCAGCTTGTCGGCCACCTTGTCGGCGGTCGGGATCAGCGAGAACACGCCGATCGAGCCGGTCACGGTGGAGCGGTCGGCGATGATTTCGTCGGACGCCATCGAGATCCAGTAACCGCCCGACGCCGCCACGCTGCCCATCGACACCACCACCGGCTTGCCGGCGGCGCGCGTCAGTTCCAGCTCGCGCCGGATCAGTTCCGACGCGTAGGCGCTGCCGCCGGGCGAATCGACGCGCAGCACGATGGCCTTGATCTGGTCATCCTCGCGCGCCTTGCGGATCAGGTTGGCCGTCGACACGCCGCCAATGGCGCCAGGACTGGCCGAGCCGTCGGTGATTTCGCCGGCCGCCACCACCACGCCGATGGCGTCGCCGAACAGCTTCTCGTGATGGCGCTCCAGGTAGTCGCTGAAGGCAATCTGGCGGAACGACTTCTTCTCGCTGTCCTTTTCGCCGCGCTTGATCATCATCTCGCGGATTTCATCCCTGGTCTTGAGGCCGTCGACCAGCTTGTTCTCCAGGGCCAGCTTGCCGATATCGCCCTTGGCTTCTTCCATCATCTTCGGCAGGCCGTTGATGATCTTCATGACGGTACCGGGCGCCATCTTGCGGTTCTTCTCGACGTCGCTGGTGTAGCCTTCCCACAGCGCGTCGTACAGGTAGGCTTCGGCTTCGCTGGCCGCAGGCGACGGGCCGTTGGCGATATACGGCTCGGCCGCGCTCTTGTAGGCGCCCACTTTCATCAGGTTGACCGTCACGCCCAGCTTGTCGAGCGCATCGCGGTAGTAGTTGCGCTGGCGCCCGAAGCCTTCGATCATGAAGAAGCCCATCGGGTGCATGTACACCTCGCTCGCGTGCGAGGCCAGCAGGTAGCGCTTCTGGTCGTAGCTGCCGCCCCAGGCGATGACGGGCTTGCCGGCTGCCTTGACGCGGTCGATGGCCGAGCCGACTTCGTGCAGCGTGGCCAGGCCGGCGCCGTCCATCTCGTCGAGCATCAGCACCACGCTGCTGATGTTCTTGTTCTTGGCGGCGCCGTCGAGCACCGTCAGCAAATCGCGCAGCTGCACCGAACGCTGCGAGTCGCCACGCACGTTCGACATGAACGCGTCGCGGAAATTGCCGCTGTGCTGTTCGACGATATCGCCTTTGATCTCGAGCACCAGCGCGGTCTTGGCGCCGATCGGCTTGGCCCCGCCGCCGAAGATGGCCACCAGCAGGATGATCACGATGATCAGGAACAGCAGGTTCAGGACCGTGCGGCGGGTCGCGTCGAGCGCTCTCCAGAACATGCCGAAGCCGCGGCGCAGGGTGGTCAAGGGTTTGAATGACATCGAAACTCCGGCATTAAAAGGTGAAAGACAGGGGTGTGGCAGTGCAAACGCGTACTGTAAGCGAAATCGCCCAGCTTGTGGTCAAAATGATCACGCTAGCGGTGCCGCCGGGACGGCCGGGGCCGTTGCGGCGGGCCGGGAAATGGCAAGCAGCCCCGCGAACACGAGTATGCCATTAATGATCAGCAGTTCGAGGCCGAGTCGGTACGTTCCAAACAGCCGCTGCTGATTAAACTCAAGCAAAGCGCACAGCACCGGCCCGCCGATGGCCACCAGCGGCACCCAGCGGTCGTTCAGCGCGCGCGTGGTCAGCAGACCGAAGGCAAACAGGCCCAGCAGCGGCCCATAGGTGTAGCCGGCCAGTTTCAGGATCACGCCGATCATGCTGGGGTTGTCGGCCAGCTTGAACAGCAGCACCAGCAGCAGGAACAGGAAGGCGAAGCCGAGGTGGACCCGGTGGCGCCAGCGCAGCTTGTCCGCTTCGGACAGGTCGGCGCGCCGGGTCAGGCCCAGCAGGTCGATGCAAAACGTGGACGTGAGCGCGGTGATGGCGCCGTCGGCGCTGGGGAACAGGGCCGAGATCAGGGCGATCAGGAAAATGAGCTGCACGGCGGCCGGCAGGTGGCCCATGACGATGGCTGGGAACAGCTTGTCGCCGCTGGCGCTCACGCCGGCCAGCGGCGCATACAGGTGCAGCAGGCCGCCCAGGAACAGGAACAGCGACAGCACGATCACCAGGATCAGCGTCAGCGTCAGCAGGTTCTTTTGCGAGTCGCGCAAGGTTTTGACCGATATCGTCTTCTGCATCATTTCCTGGTCCATGCCGGTCATGGTCAGTACGATGAAGGCGCCGGCGACGATCTGCTTGAGGAAGAAACTGGGGCTGTCGAAGGCGGTCGTGAACACCCTGGACAGGCCGCGTGCATCCATCTGCGCCAGGCTCTGGCCGACGCTCAGGTCGAGCCGGCCGAGCAAGAACACCACGCAGGCGACCAGGCCAAACAGCATGCAGCTCGTTTGCAGCGTGTCGGTCCAGACGATGGTCTTGACGCCGCCCTGGTAGGTGTACATCAGGATCATCGCCAGGATGACCAGCGTGGTGAGCCAGAACGGCACACCCAGGCTGTCGAGGATGATCGCTTGCAGGATGTTGACCACCAGGTACAGGCGCGCGCTGCCGCCGAGCAGGCGCGACACGATAAAGAAGCCGGCCCCGCTCTGGTAGGCGCGGCGGCCGAGGCGCACGTCGAGGTAATGGTAGATCGAGGTCAGCTTGAGCCGGTAATACAGCGGCAGCAGGATGAAGGCCACCGCGACATAGCCGATCACGTAGCCGATCAGGACCTGGGCATAGCCGAAGCCGTCATGGCCGACCGCGCCCGGCACGCTGATGAAGGTCGCGCCCGAGAGCGTGGTGCCGACCATGCCGAAGGCGACCAGCATCCAGTTGCTGCTCTTGTTACCGATGAAAAAACTGTCATTGCTGGCGTTGCGGGATGTGGACCACGCGACGCCGAGCAGCAGGCCGAAGTAGGCGATGAGGACGCAAAAAAGTAAAACCGGCGACATGGTAGGCCAATGAAGTGGAGATCAGATCGCCAGCAATATACACCGCATCGCCGGCATGCTGGCATGACCGCATGCGCAACTCAGCGCTGGGTTTCCTCGAATGTCTTCACCGCCTGCAGATACTCCTTCGATGCTTTCAGCTTGGGCAGGTAGCGGATCTTGGTCTTCTTGCTGGCAGCGATCGCATAGTCGCCCAGGCTGCCGCGCGCGCCGCACAGCGAGCTGCAGGTCGATGGCCCGCTCGGCGTGGCACGGTCGGACAGGTGCAGCGATTCTCCCTTGACCGACACCGTCAGCATGCAGGCCTGCTTCTCCGACATGCTCGGATTCGGGTCGTGGTAAATGAATGCCCCGTTCTCATAGCTGGCGATGGCGGCGATGCCGCAATGGTGGGCGTTGTCGAACGTCAGCGAGGCCCGCACGTAGATGTGACTGTCGTCATGGCGCACCACTTCGACAATGTCTTCGGCCTCGTATTTTTCATCCGGCGCGCCGGGTACGACGATCCGGTTTGGAAAGCGCTTCTTGTAAACCCCTTCCATATCCTGGATTAGTTTTCCCGACGGGGTTACGGGGGCGTGCGCCGGAACAGCCAGCGCGGCGGCAAGCATCAGGGCAATGATCATCGTGAACCTCAAAGATTGAGTTCGATTATGCGTGCCGTCACCGACGGGCCATCGACCATCAATTCGGCCACCGAGACGGGAAGCTTGAAACGCCGCGGTCCGGCACTGCCGGGATTGAGATAAAGCATACCACTTCGCCACTCGGCTGTGGGGCGATGCGAGTGGCCGCTGATAATCACGCGGATGCCCGCCGCTATTGGGTCGATGGCGAGCGTGGCGATATCGTGGAGCGCGTAAATACCGACCACACCGACATCCAGCCGCGCCGTGTGCGGCACGGCGTGGGCCCATGGCGCATAGTCGTTATTGCCGCGCACGACAGTCAACGGCGCAATCGCGGCCAGTTGCTCAAGAATGGCAGGGGCGCCAATGTCGCCGCCATGGACGATGTAATCGGCCCCTTGCAACTGCGCCAGCGCTTGCGGACGCAGCAAGCCATGGGTGTCGGAAATGACGCCGATGCGCGGCATGCGCGCTACGTTTCCTGGCCGTGCATGCGGCGGAACGGGCCGATGCAGGCGTCGAGCGATTCGGCCATGCACATCAGGAACAGCGAACCGGACGGGTGAAAGTGCACGAAATGGGTGACCTTTTGGCCGATTTTCGTCACGCTGCCGCTGCAATCGCGCTTGCCGTTGTCCTTGACGATCTTGTCGTCGAGGCGGTAGAAGCCCTTGGCGCTCGGTTCGGCCGGGATGTTGAATTCGCTTTCGGAGACTTCCTCGTTGCTGGTGACGAGGCTGGTGCCATCGCCGCGGAAACGGTAGATCTCGGAACAGCTGCCGTCCGGAAGCGTCAGCTGCCAGATGCCGAGGATGGGATGGCTGGCAACGGGCACGGCCGCCGTGGCGGGCGGGGCAAGGATAGCCAGGGACAACACAAGGGCAGAGAGCATGCGCATGGCGGGACTCCTTGATGATCGAAGCAAGGGTTAGACACGGGTCGCAGGTGTCAGTTTGCCTGTTTTTGGGGAGAATTGCTCAGCTGTTTGGATAGCATGAGGCGTCGAAACTTTACCCCGCCGTCCTCGCGAACGCGGGGACGACGGGGATGAGGTAGCGGCAACGCAGGCAGCGCGCTGTCTGCTGCCCTGGCTTACGCGTTTTCCGGCGCCGCTTTCGGCTTGGCCGGACGGCGGCTGCGCGCCGCCGGCTTGCGCGCCGGCTTCTTGGCTGGCTCCGCGTCGGCGACCACCTCCACCGGCGCGGCGACGACCTCGACAGACGCTTCAGCCGCCCTGGCCGCCGGCTTGCGGGCACGGCTGCTGCGGCGTTTCTCCGGCTGCTCCGGCGCGGCCACGACTGCTTCCGGCTCCGGCTCGGCCTCGAGCACCGGCTCCGCCTCGTGGAACACCGTTTCGGCCACTTCCACTTCGGCCGGCTTGCGCCCTCCCCGCCCGCCGCGGCGGCGCGAATCGGCCTTGGCCGGCGCCTGCTCGACCGCTTCGGCCGCGCTGCTGTCGTGCACTGGCTGCGCAACTTCGGTCACATGCGCACTGGCTGGCGCCTGGCTGCTGCGATAGACGTAGGCGCCCGACTTTTCGTCGCGTCCGAATTCGAGCATGCCGCGGTTCTGCGCCTCTTCCAGCAGGTTGCCGAAGGTGCGGAAGCCGTAGTAGGTCTCGTTGAAATCGGGACGGCGGCGCTTGAGCGTATCCTTCAGCAGCGAGGCCCAGATCTTGCCGCTATCGCCGCGTTCGGACACCAGTGCGTCGAACATCTCGACCACCAGTTCGATCGCCTTGGCCTTGCGCTCTTCGAGTTCTTCCTTGCGCCGATTGCCTTCGTCCGGCGAGCGCTTGGCCACCGGCTGCTTGCGTTCGTCGCGCTTGGCGGCAGCGCGTTTGACTTCGCGCACCAGGTCGTCGTAAAAAATGAATTCGTCGCAGTTCGCCACCAGCAGGTCGGAAGTCGACTGCTTGACGCCCACGCCGATCACCTGCTTGGCGTTTTCGCGCAGCTTCGACACCAGCGGCGAAAAGTCGGAGTCGCCGCTGATGATGACGAAGGTGTTCACGTGCGACTTGGTGTAGCAAAGATCGAGCGCATCGACGACCAGGCGGATGTCGGCCGAGTTCTTGCCCGACTGGCGCACGTGCGGGATTTCGATCAGCTCGAAGTTCGCTTCGTGCATGGTGGCCTTGAAGCCCTTGTAACGCTCCCAGTCGCAGTAGGCCTTCTTGACGACGATGCTGCCTTTGAGCAGAAGGCGCTCGAGCACCGGCTTGATGTCGAATTTGTCGTAGTTCGCGTCACGCACGCCCAGTGCGACGTTCTCGAAGTCGCAAAACACGGCCATGCTGATGTTCTCGTTGGATGAAGCCATAAGTATTCTTTTCTGATGATGGTTGATTCAATAACCATGAATTATACGCACCCGGCCAAACATGGCCGTTCAAGCCCACAGGTTGGGAGTGACGCTGTTGACGTAGCCCGATACAAAACGGCTGGCCCGCCCGTCGACCGGGTCGAACATGTGGCGCTCCAGGGGCCCGATATTGGCGCCATAGACGTGGATGCTGACCGACACCTGGTCGGCGCAGGCGTTCGATACCCGATGAATATCGCCGATGCGCGGCGACACCAGGTCGATCGTGCCGCGCGCGAGATGGTGCGAACCGGCGCCGCGCAGCGGCTCGCCGGCCGGCCCCGGCGCAAATTCTTCGCATGTCTCGGCGCCGCGCAGCACGCCCACCATGCCCCACACCGTATGGTCGTGCAGCGGGGTCGATTGTCCCGGCCCCCATGCAAAGCTGAGCACCGAAAAGCGCTCCAGCGGATCGCAATGGAGCAGGTATTGCTGATAGCGGTCCGGATGCGGCTGCGCAAACTGGTCCGGGAGCCAGTCGTCATGCGCGATCAGGCCCGACAGCAGCGCCTTGCCATCGACAAAAATGCGCTGCTCGTCCTGCCCGGCCTGGTCAACCAGGCGGGTAAAGTTGTGTACGAAGTCGCGCAGGCGGGTCAAATTTTCCATGATACGAAATAGTACTCCTTCGCTGCGCCTGATGCGTTCTACGGATTGATCCGCGCATCGACCTTGGCGCGTTCGATGTAGCGCTCCACGTCCTCCTGCAGCAGCAAGCCCTGGTCGCGCAACGCGCGCGCGGCCAGCGCCACCGCCTTCGCATACTCGATGCGCCTGGCATAGCGTTCCGATATCGCGCGGCGCGGATCTGCCTTCCTGGGCGTTGCCGGAAACGGCAGCGACAAGCCATTCAAGCCACACAACTGTCCATCCGCATAGCCCTTGCGCCGCAGGTTCCAGCCTGCGTGCGTGGCCAGCGGGACGGCGATATCGGGCAGCCGGATGCCCGCGATGTCGTGACCATCGACATCGGTCATCGGCACAAACAACTGATAGCGGCGCGCCGCACCTGGCACGGCCCTGGGAGCGCTGAAGTCCACCAGCGCCAGCTCATTGATCACGGCCGGGTATTCGACGCCGATTGCCCCCAGGTCCGGAAATCCGGCGGCGTCGCGCTGGGGCGCGGTCAGCATCGCGTCGGCATGGAGCGGATAGCGACTGGCGGGCGGCTGCTTGCCGCCGCGCGCCCACGCCACCAGATGGTCCAGCAGCACGCGCACCGTCGGCGACTGCCGCGCCGGGTTATTGGCGTACCGGCATACTCCCATCACCGGCCGGTTCGCAGCGATATGCTGGGTCGACGACATCAGGTAGGCCCTGACACCGGCCGGCATCGCAATGTCGTTGCCGGCGCCATCGTCCAGCACCAGCGAGGCGCGCGCCTGCCAGAATTCGCCACTGCTGTCGACGTGCATCAGGCGGGGACAGGTATTGCTGGCCTGGCAGCGGTTGAAGATGCCGTCGGTCTTGCCGCTTGCCGGATCGGTCGTGACGCCGTAGCTGAACGGGAACTCATCGCCATACGCCAGGTGGTCGAGGTGCTGGGTCGCTATGCGGCCCGGCTGGCTGAAGCGCAGGTTGACGAAACTCTTGGCGCTGCCCGCAACCAGCGGCATGGCGCCCTCGAACACCTTGCCGCCGCGCGGATCCTGGTTGAAGCCTTGCCAGATCAGGTCGCGCAGGAAGCCGCCCGCTTGCCCGACGCCGACCGCCACCGCGACGTCCGGATGGATGTCGGCCAATGGATTGGCCTGGCCGGCGCCGTCGGCCAGGCCTGATTTGAGGAAGCTGGCCACGTCGCGCACAGCCGCCATGCCCAGTCCCATCAGCCTGGGATCGCGTGCCAGGTAGTCGAAGCGGTAGATCGCGCCGGCGTCGAAGCCGCTCGGGCGCCCCAGTTCGATCCGCAACGGGCCCTTGAAACTCCATGCGCTGCGCGGCAGCGTGGTCGGGGCGGCAGTCGCAGTGGCGCGCACGGTCAGCCTGGCCGATGCCTGGTCGAGCGAAGCGGCGGGATACGCCAGTGCCATTGAACCGGTGGTGGCGCCGTCATCGAATATGGTTTCGGCGTAGCTCGGCCCGGTGATCGGCAGCGTGCCGTTGGTCGCCAGCGGCAGTTCGGTGCCGGCCGTCGTGCCATCCTTTTTGAGCGCGATATCGCCCTGCCAGCCGATCGACACCATGGTATGGCCGCGCCGCATGGTGAAGCCATTGCCGGCCGCGCCTGCATCGGCATCATTGGCCATGCCCGGCAAGCGCTGTGCGCCGCTGCCGGGCAGGTCGATCAGCAGCACTTTGGATGCCCTGGCCGGGTCGCGCGGACGCACGATGATGACATCGCTCTGGTAGCGCACCCACCCGTCCGGTGCGGCGGCCTTGTCGATATCGGCGATGATCCGGTTCGCCGGGTGGGCCGGATTGATGCGCATATGGGCCACGGCGACGATGGTTTCGTATTGGCCGCCGCCTTCGAAGTCGGCGCCGCCGAATGCCGGCGCGCGGCTGATGATGTCGAGGCGTTCGATACTGGCCGCCAGCGCCGCCGGCGCGCGCGGGGTGCCGCACGATGCCAGCACAAGGGCAAGAACAAGGAACAGCGGGTATTTCAGGCGGGTCAACAGCATCTCCCTGAACGCGCCGCGCCGCAGTAGCAGCTCCCGTGATTTGTCTTCCGCATACGTCATCCCGTTGTCGATTTGCGCTACAGTGTCGGCATCATGAAACCCGAACACCTCCAGATGCTGCTGACCCGTGAAATGCCATACGGGAAATACAAAGGCCGATTCATCGCCGACCTGCCCGGCCATTATCTCGGCTGGTTTGCGCGCGAAGGATTCCCGCGCGGCGAACTGGGCGAACTGCTCGCGCTGATGTACGAACTCGATCACAACGACCTGCGCGCCCTGCTCGATCCGCTGCGCAGCGAACGGCGCCGGCCGTTCTGAGCGGACCCCGTCCGGTAATTGGCGGGCCGCGCACAGCACGTGCGCCGTTTACGTCTGCAACCAATATCGTGATAATGGCAGCACACTAACATTGGAGCGCCATTTGAAAAAGCTTTTTCCTGTCCTGTTTTTGCTTTGCCTTTCCAGCGCTGCTGCGAGCCAAACTGCTCCGCCCTACGTCCTCGAGGACACCGAAGTCCACACACTGCACGCGGCTGAACTCAAGCGCGACTACCAGGTGCTGGTCAGCCTGCCACCATCGTACAAGACATCGACGCGGCGTTACCCGGTCGTGTTCGTGACCGATGCGCCGTATGCCTTCCCGCTCATACGCGCCATCGGCAAGCGGGTCGGCGACCATGGCGACGGGCTGGAGGAATTCATCCTCGTCGGCCTGGCGTATGCCAAGGGCGATACGCCAGAATTTAGCCGCCGCCGCGACTACACGCCCATCGAAACCGCCGACGTCGGCCTCAAATCGGACATGCCGGGGCGCGCGGTGCAGCACGGCCAGGCCGAGGATTACCGGCGCTTCATCGCGGCCGACGTTTTTCCGCTGATTGAAAAAAGCTACCGCGCCGACATGACGCGCAAGGTCTTCGCAGGGCACTCGTACGGCAGCCTGCTTGGGCTGCACATCCTGTTCACCGAGCCGGCGATGTTCGATCAATACATCCTTGGCAGCCCCTCGCTCTGGTACGGCAGGCGCATCATGTTCGAGCGCGAAAAGGCGTATGCCGCCACGCACAAGGATTTGAAAGCCAGGGTGTATTTCGGGGTCGGCGGTTTGGAAGGCATCAAACCGGGCAACAAGAACGACACAGTGGGCGACATGAAGCTGCTCGAAAAAACGCTCAACGCGCACCACTATCCCGGCCTGCACACCACAAGCCATGTGTTCGAGGACGAGGATCACCTGACTGTCGCGCCGGGAATTATCACGCACGGCCTGAAATGGACGCTAGCGCCGAAATGAGCAGATTCCAGCATGAACAATGACAGCGAACCGCCGTGCGTCGACCCCGCGCTGATTGCCGGCTGGCTGCGCGCGCGTTCGGTCGCGCGCGGCTTGCCGGCGCCGGTGGCAGACCACGGCGGCTGGCGCGTGGACACGCAACTGCCGCACGAACTGCGGCGCTACGTATTCGCGTGCGCCGACGATGGTTTGCGCAGCCTGGCGCAGGCAATCGTCACACCGCGCGTATTCCTGAAGCTGTGCGCAAGCGAGCAACAGATGCGCGCACTGCTGCCGCCACGCTGGCGATTCCAGGAACCACGCTACGTGATGACGGGCGAGGCCTACCGTCCAGGCAAGGAGGTGCTCGCGCCAGGCTACACCCTGCAGCTGTCCGGCAACGGCATGACCACCACCGCGCGCATCCTGACCGGTCAAGGCGAGATTGCGGCGATCGGCCATGCGGCCGAATACGACGGCTACTTCATCTACGACCAAATCCATACCGAGGCTGAACATCGGCGGCGCGGCCTCGGTGCCGGCCTGATGCAGGCACTGCACGCGGCACGGCGCTCCGACAGCGCGATCCAGATATTGATTGCCACCGCGGCGGGCCAGGCCCTGTATGCGTCCCTGGGATGGCGCACCCGCTCGCCGTACACGACTGCGCACATCCCCGCTGTCGCGCCAGCCTAGCGGCGGCGCCGCTGGGGCCCCGCCATGACGCGCAATATCGTGTCGAGCGGCACGCCGTGCGACAGCAGATACCAGGTCGCCACATCCACCCCCAGCCTTGCGAGCGAGACCAGGCCCACTTCAATCTTTCCCGCCAACTCCTTGCTGGCGCGGCGGTCAAGCAGCGAGACGACGATCTCGCAACGCATGCGCTTCACGGCGCACTCCCCGACCTTGCGTCAACCCGCATTTGCAGCTTGGCATGCACGACAGCACCTTCCCGGCTCAAGGAACAAGCAGCACAGCATGCGGGAAAACGGGCGCCCTTGTTTGCGCTGGAACAGCAGTGTTCGGGCCGGCGCCGGACCGTGACGATGGGAAGCGAACTCAGCCGATTGGGCTGCCATGGCTGCCCGTCACCGCGCCGATCATCCAGTGATTGGCGTCGACGATGGCGTCGTTGAACACGGCCACATCGATCTTGAGCTCCTGCAAGAGCTCCGCGACGGCGCCGAAGTCGCCCTCCTCGACCGCCTCGCACAGGCGCACTGCCAGGCCCAGCTCGCCCTTCGATTCGAGCAGCGCTTCCTGCACCGCTTCGCTCATCGACAGCGGCGCGAGGACTTCGGGCAAGGGCATGCCGAACAGCACGCCCAGCAGCGAAAACATGCCGGCGATAAAAGCCTGGTCTTGCGCCGCCTTGTCCTGCCCCAGCGCCTTGGTCAATTGCTCGAGCAGGCGGCCGCGCACGGCCACGCGGGCCAGCAGCATGGCCGAGCGCGGGTCGCCCTGGCGCGCCGCGAACAGCATCAGGTTGACCCAGCGCCGCAGTTGCTGGCGCCCGAGGATCAGGATGGCTTGCGAAAAACTGCTGATCTTGCGCCCGGCGCCGATGCCCAGCGAATTGACCAGCCGCAGCAAGTGGTAGGACAGCGTCGGATCCTTGCGCAGCAGCGCCTCGATGTCATGGGTATGGGCGTCGGAGGCGACCAGCTGGGCCAGCTGCAGCGCCAGCGCGCGCGAGGCGGCCTGGGCGCCGGTTGGCTTGGGCGGCGCCGCCATGCACCAGTCGCCTTCGATCAACAGGGTGCCGACCGGCAGGTCTTCCTTGACCAGGCGTTCGTCTTCGCGCAGCAGCGTACCGGGCACCAGCTGGCTCCAGCCCGCGGCGGTGAGCGCTTCGGCCAATTGCGCCGACAGGCCTTCGCGGTAGTAGGCCGGCATTTCGAGGCCGAAGGCCTGGAAGCCCGGAGTCTGGAACAGGTCCAGCAGCGCGGCTTCATCGCCCGCGCCCAGGTCCATCAGCAGGCCAGCCGGAATCCCGGCTTGATTGGCCAATACGCGGAAACATACCAGTGGCGCCGGACTCTGATTGCTCATCATGTTTTTTCAGTGGAGGTCGCAAGTCTTCCTATGGTACTCCGAAAATATTGGTTGCTACCAACGTTGACCGTCCGTTGTTGGATGGTTTTGTCAGTGCCTTGTCAGTCATGCAAAGGCAAGATAGCCGCGATGCCCGGTAAATGGGCGCCCAAACGGGCAAAAGTGCCAGGTTGCAGCAGGCGCTCGCGCCACCATTTCAGGGCCGCGCCCTCCTCGCCGGTGCGCCAGGCGACGTAGAACGTTTCCGGTGCGCGCAGCTCTTCGACTTGCTTTTCGACCAGCAGGCCGGCCGCGATGGCGCGCTGCGCGCAGGGCTGGGGCAGGAAACCGAAGCCGAAACCGGCCACCTGCAGCGCGAACTTGGCCGCCATCGTGGGCACGGTCAGCGCATCCTGGCCGAACATCAGGCCGACCGTGCGCGGCGCCATGTTGCGGGCCGAATCGGCGACCACGATGGCGCGGTGATCCTGCAACTGGGAGCGTCCCAGCGGGCCGGCCACCTGCGCCAGCGGATGGCCAGGCGCGACCGCGAACACGAACGGCATCTCGCCGATGGCGCGCGTCACATAGCCGCCGCCGGCCGGGCCTTCGCCGGCCACGCCAACCAGCAGGTCGACCCGGCGGTCGAGCAGCGCTTCCCACGGGCCGGACAGGGTTTCCTGGACGATGCGCAAGCGCGTTTGCTGCGCTATTTGGTAAAAGGCATGCATGTCGTCGGTCAGCGCACTGATTGAAAACATCGAATCCATGCCGATCGCCAGTTCGGTTTCCCAGCCCGATGCGATGCGGCGCACCCGCTGCTCCAGGTCGCGCGCCGCCTTGAGCAGGTAGCGCCCCTCCTTGAGCAGCTCGCGCCCGGCCGCGGTCAGCACCACGCGCGGCCCGTTGCGCTCGAACACCTGGACCGCCAGGTCGTCTTCGAGCTTGCCGACCAGGTAAGAGATGGTCGAGGGGACGCGGTGCAGTTCCTGTCCGGCCTTGGAGAACGAGCCCCGGCGGTCGATTGCGTCGATAATCTGCAGTGCTTCCAGGCTGAGTCTTAGCATTCGATTTTTTCGATCATAGATGACGAAATATTCCGTTTTTCAAATTCAGCCTACCCTTCTATACTCTGTTCATTGCAAGCAGGTGAATTCGAAATTATTGCACATTAATTTTAAAAGGGAGCAAAAATCATGCTACAGATCAGGAAAAGCGAAGACCGCGGCAGCGCCAACCACGGCTGGCTGCAATCGAAGCACACGTTTTCGTTTGGCGATTATCACGATCCGCACCATGTCGGCTTCGGGCCCTTGCTGGTCATCAATGAAGACAAGGTCGCGCCCGGCCAGGGTTTCGGCACGCACGGCCACCGCGACATGGAAATCATTTCCTACGTGCTCGAAGGCGCGCTCGAACACAAGGACAGCATCGGCACCGGCTCGGTGCTGCACTATGGCGACGTGCAGCGCATGAGCGCGGGCAGCGGCGTGCGGCACAGCGAGTTCAACGGATCGCAGACCGAACAGGTGCATTTCCTGCAGATCTGGATCCAGCCGAACGTGACGGGTATTGCGCCGAGCTACGAGGAAAAGCACTTCGCGCCGGAAAGCAAGCTGGGCCAGTTGCGCCTGATCGCGTCCGGCGACGGGCGCGACGGCTCGGTGCTGATCCACCAGGATGCGGCGATCTATGCGGCGATCCTGAATGCCGGCGACCGGGTCGAACATGCGGTCAAGGCGGGGCGCAACTCGTATGTGCATGTGATCCGCGGCCAGCTGTCGGTCAACGGCAACACGCTCAAGGGCGGCGACGCGCTCAAGATCACCGGCGAACCGCTGGTCAGCCTGGAGCAGGCCGAGGCGGCCGAAGTGCTGGTGTTTGATTTGCCGTCCTAAAGCCGGCATCGCGGGCTGGACAAGTGCCCTATCGTCGACCGACATCGTCCTTGCGAAAGCGAGGACCCATGGTGAGCATGGTCAACTTGGGTCCTCGCTTTCGCAAGGACGATGTTGCTTAGGAGCGCGATCGCTGCCCCGCCGCAGGCCGTTTTAGAGCCCCCGCCCCAACGGTCCGGCGGGTTTTCCGCTACACTTGCGGCTACAGCAATAGCTTTAGAGACACCGCCATGCCGTCCACTCCGCACGAAGAACTGTTGGATTACACCACCTCCTGCCTGCTCCCTACCCCGTGGGCGCAGTTCACGCTGCACGCGTTTGTCGAGCATGCGACCGGCAAGGAGCACCTGGCCATGACGCTGGGCGAGATCGGCAACGGCGAGCCGGTGCTGGCGCGCGTGCATTCCGAATGCCTGACCGGCGACGTGCTTTTCTCGCAACGCTGCGATTGCGGCGCCCAGCTCGAAGGCGCGCTCAAGAAAATCGCCGACGAAGGCCGCGGCATCCTGCTGTACCTGCGCCAGGAAGGGCGCGGCATCGGCCTGGTCAACAAGATCCGCGCCTACCGCTTGCAGGAAGCCGGCGCCGACACCGTCGAAGCGAACCTGGCGCTGGGCTTTCACGCCGACGCCCGCAACTACGAATTGTGCCAGCCGATGCTGGCCCAGTTCGGCATCACGTCGCTGCGCCTGATGACCAACAATCCGCGCAAGATCGACGCCATGGAGAAAATGGGCATCACCGTCAGCGAGCGCGTGCCGCTGCTGGTCAACCGCAACGCCTTCAATACCAACTACCTCGATACCAAGGCCGCCAAGCTCGGTCACATGATGAAGCCGCTGGTCGAAGCGGTCGCACAAGACGGCGAACTCTAGTTACGGCAAATGCGGTAAGCTATTGGCAAGACAAAGGATCACCCTGCCAAGGACTGCATGAAATTAATTCGGATCGCATTGCTCTGCTCCACCCTGGCCGCCGGCGCCGCCGCGTTAGGCCAGCCCCCATCGGCGGCAAAAGCGCTGCCCGCCCCCGCCGCCCACCTTCCAGTTACTAGTCCTGCCGCAGCCCCGGCGGCCACGCCTGACGCCGCCGCCGAAGATGCCCTGCCGCCGCCGTCGTCGGCCGCGCAAAAACTGTATTCCGCCGCCAAGGCCGACCTGCTGCAAATCCGCATGCTGCTCAAGAACGGACGCAGCCAGTCGACCGTCGGTTCGGGCTTCATGGTCGGCACCAGCAACCTGGTACTGACCAACTACCACGTGGTCTCGCAAATGGCGATCGATCCGGACGTGTATGTCGGCGAGTATGTCGACACCGACGGCAAGAGCGGCCCGGTCGAATTGCTGGCGGTGGACGTGCTGCACGACCTGGCCGTGGTGCGCATCAAGAACCGCGTCGGCACCGGCTTTTTCGACGTGCCCGAGCATGCCGTCAAGCTGACCCAGGGCCAGTACCTGTACTCGCTCGGCAATCCGCTCGACCTGGGCTTCGCCATTTCGGAAGGCTCGTACAACGGCATCATCTCGCGCAGCTTCTATGACCAGCTGATGTTCACCGGCCCGATCAACTCCGGCATGAGCGGCGGTCCGAGCGTGACGGTGGCCGGCCAGGTCGCCGGCGTGAACGTGTCCAAGCGGCGCGACGGTGAGCTGGTCAGCTTCCTGGTGCCGATCCGGTTTGCCCAGGAACTGCTCAAGAAGGTGGCGCTGCAAAAGGCTGCGCCGAAAGACTTCAATCCGCTGATCGGCCAGCAGCTGCTGGCGCACCAGGCGGCGATGATCGACCGCCTGCTCGATGCACCGCTCGACCTGAAGACCATGGGCCCGTACGTGGTACCGGTGCGCGAGTCGGAGCAGGTGCGCTGCTGGGGCAGGTCCAACGTCAAGGCCGAAGCGACCTTCACCGCCGATACCATGGCGTGCGCGATGGAGTCGGCGATCTTCGTGTCGGAGACGCAGCAGACCGGGCATGTGTCGATGACGCACCAGTACGTGCGCTCGGCCAGCCTGGATCCGGTCCGCTTCGCCGCGCTGGCGAGCACCCTGTTCAAGGCCGATAACCTGGGTACCAACAAGGATACGCGCCTGAGCGGGCCGATCTGCACCGAGAAATTCGTCAAGACCAAGACGCTGCCGCTGCGCGCGGTCACCTGCGTACGCGCCTACCGCAAGTTCGCGGGCCTGTACAACTTTACGCTGCTCACGGCCAGCACCGACGACGCCCAGGCCAGCTTGCAGAGCCGCCTCGACGTGTCGGGCGTCTCGTTTGAAAACGGCATGCGCAGCACGCGCGCCTTCCTTGAGGCGCTCGGCCACGGGAGCCGCAAATGAGCGCACCCTACTTCATCGAAACGCTGGCGCGCAACGGCGACGTGCTGCACCGGCACCAGGTCAATTCGCTGCCGATCCGGCTCGGACGCGGCTACGACAACGACTTCATCCTGGACGACGCGTTCGCCGCGCCGCGCCATGCCGTCATCGACGCCGACGACGAAGGCCGGCTGGTGCTGCGCGACCTCGGCAGCAAGAACGGCGTGGTCCACCGCGGCAAGCGGCGCAACATCCTGCCGATGGATGGCGACACGGTCATCCGCATCGGGCACACCACCCTGCGCGTGCGGCCGGCCGACTTTGCGGTCGCACCGGAACTGCTCGACCGCACCCGGCATGGCTGGGAGGGCGTGCTGCCTGGCCTGGTCGGGATGGTGCTGATCGGGATGTTTGCGATCTTTACCGTGTGGCTGAGCGACACCCAGTCGTTCCAGCTGGTGCGCTACTTGCAGGCGCTGGCCTACGGGATCGGCGCGGGACTGGTGTGGGGCGGCGCCTGGGCGTTCGCCAACCGCCTGTTCGGGCGCCAGGCGCGGCTGGGACGGCACTTGTTCATCTTCGGCAGCGCGCTGGGCGTCATCACGCTGTACAAGGTCGGCTCGAGCGTGGCGGCGTATGCGTTCTCGCTCGAGGCGCTGACGCGCTACAGCTCGCACATGGCGATCATCATTGCGGCCGGGATGATGTTCTATCACCTGACCACGGTCAAGCCGCACAACACGCGCCGTTTCGCGATTACCTGCGCGGCATTGGCGCTGCTGGGGTCGGGCCTGACTTTGCTGAGCAACGAACAGCGCACCGGGCGCCTGGCCGACAGCCCGTACATGTCGGTGGTGCTGCAGCCGTCGATGCGGGTCAGCCCGGATCACACGGTCGACGAGTTCATGGCCGACGTGAACAAGCTCAAGGCGCAGGCCGATGCGGAGCGGACCAGGAAGGTCAAGGACGATGGCGGTGGCGAGGAGTGAGCTCTTTCTCCATTCCGGCAGATTTTCCTTTAAGTGACTTGCCAGCCCAGGAACTCACGCAAATTTGTATTGGTGCGAATGAGATTGGACTGAATTTCTATTTGATCGCACCTGATCCGCACCAGTGGAAACCCGGCGCGGCTATTCAAATTGAAGCTGGATTCGAATTATCCAAAGATGGCGTTGTTCTGTGCGCCTCTGGAAATGAACAACTTGGGTGCAACGCCGGAAGGTTGACTGCGCTGCTACGCCACTCCGTCGTTGCCGTTGCGCACTTGCCCGACAATGAGCTGATGCTCACTTTTTCGGATGATTTTCACCTCAGGCTTCTCACGTCTCCGCAAGGGTTTGAATCCTATCGCCTGCAGGTTGGCGAACAATCGATTGACGTAGTCCAATGATTTTGCGTTCGCGATTTCGGTCCTTGAAATAAAAACGCCATCCGCACTGAGCGCAAATGAAGCGCGTTCGAGCAGATGGCGTTTTTCCTTGGGCGCCGCGACGAGCGGCGATCTGCTTAAAACTCCAGCGTGTCCTTCTGGTAGCCGGCGTCTTGCGGACCAGCCGGCAAGCCCTGCCCCAGCCGCACCACGGCCATGCCATTGGCCTGGCGTGCCAGCGGCATGTAGTTCGGCTTGGCCTTTTCCATGGCGGCCACGACCGCCTTGGCGATCAGTCCGGCGAGGCCGCCCTGCGACTGGTTGGCCGAAGGATTATAGGCCAGCAACTCCTTGTGCTTCCAGATCTCCTGGCCGCTGCTGCCGCTCTTGAGCGAGTAGCTCAGTTCGACGGTGGTGACGGTCGCCAGGACGGCGTAGCGCGAATCCCAGCGCTCGATCGTGATGTACATGACGCTGTCCGCACCGAACAGCGAAGCGAGCTTCGGCGTGTCGCTGCCATGCACCATGTTGGCGTCGGCCAGGCCGTCGTCTTCCATGACATGCTTGATCAGGTTGATCGGAAAGACGTAATAGCCACGCTCGGCGATCGGCCGCGTGATGGTCGACAGGAAGTAGTCAGGCGCATCGACGTCAACGCTGCGATTGATGACCGGGACCACCAGGATCGACCTCGGATTGGCCTTGCGGAAGTCAGCATAGTCCTTTTTTTCCACCGGTTTGGTGGCGCAACCGCCCAGGATGGCCAGTACACCGAGCAGCAAAGACAGTTTGATTTTCATGCCGCTCATTGTTTGTTCTCCGCTTTGGTGGCCACTGGCGCCAGCGCCAGTTTGCTCATCCGATCCATCAACTGCGTCGACTCCGGCCAGCGCGCTTTCTCTTTTTCGAAATTGACGATGGCGTCCTGGCTGTTACCCTGCTGCAGCAGCAAGTAGCCGTATTCGGCATACATGCCAGGGCCGACGGAGCGCTTGTTCGCTTCGGCGTTCTTGATCGTCGTCGCGATCGACGCAATCAGCTCGCTCGCGTTGGCCGGGCTCTTATAGTAGCCGTACATCGACTGCTCGTAATTTCCCCAATCGTACTTCGGCTGTGGAGCCGTGGCGCAGGCCGACAGCGCCAGCATGGCCACACTGATACATAAAAAACGCTTCATTGAGGGCTTTCGGGGTTGTAGGTGAATTTGGTGTTTTCGCCGCCGCTGGCGAGGATTTTCTGCACCATCAGGACGGTAGCGCCCTGGCGCAGTTCGAGGCGGTGCACACCTTCTTCGATCAGCAGGTTATTCGGGGCGCCGTTGTAGCTGGACGCTGCGCCGATCTGCAAGCCGTCGATGAACAGCATCGCATTGGCCGGCGCCCCGATGACCGTCAAGGTTGGACGTGCGGTACCGGCATTGACCCGGGTGGTCGGCAACGCGCAGGCCGTCAGGGCCAGTGCGAGGAAAAGGACGAGGATGTTTTTCATGTGGGATTACTTCTTCTGTTCGGAGATGAAATAGCCAGCGCTATTGCTGGTCGGCGCGCTGCCGCTGACCAGTTCGGCCACGGCACCTTCATTGTTTTCTGCGTCGCCGAACAGGCTGGTGACCTTGATCGTGCCGACCGTTGTTCCCGGCAGCGTGATCTGGAAGCCGCTTTGTCCGCTCTTGACCTTCTCGCCTTCGCGCACGACGGAGAACAGGTCGCCGACCTTAACGCCCTGCTTTTCGCCGCCGGACATGAAGACCTGGCGGCCGTCGGATTTGAGGATGTCGGTGCGCCATTGGCGCTCTTCCAGTTTGGTGATCAGCGCGCTCTGGAGATCGGAAATGGCGGCCGAAATGGCGCGATCGTTCAGGCTCGCGTCATAGTCGGCCTTGCTGCCGTAGCCGGCCACTTCGCCCGATTCCGTGCTCGCTTCGCCGGTGCCGGTGGCGCTGAAGAATGCATGGCCGGTGCGCGCGTCGACGAGGCGCACCTCGACCTTGGCGCGTGCCGTCTGAATCTTGGTCGCGCTGAGGAAGCCGGATTTCCCGGTGGTGCTGCGGCCGAATTCGGTCACCGAACCCATGATCAGGGTATCGACGCCGACCAGCCCTGGCGCCATGCCGCTGCGGGTCTGTTCGTCAATGATCTTGCCCATGTCCGGGCGCTCCAGCACCAGGAACTTTTTCGAGGCGATCAGCTTGGTCGACAGCATGTCGGACGCCTGCTTGCCCAGCGGATCGAGGTTGGCATCAGTCTGGAAGGTACGGCCGTAGCGCGTTTCGTTCGAAAAACGGCCGATCGCGACCTTGCGCTTGAATACCTTGGCGTCCGGAATGGCGGCCGTCTTCTGGGCCTCGACTTGTTGGGCGCGCGAGACGGCTGCTTCGACCGCGACCGGAGCCGGAGTCGGGGTGGCGCAGGCGCTGAGCAACAAGATCAGCGACGCGCTGGCGAGAAGTTTGGTTGACAAAGTCAGTCCTTTACTATGAGAGGGATGGTTTTTTTGCTGATCAAAAAACATCGAGTGTAGCAATATATCACTATTGGTCAGTGGAAATAAATGATTAATTAGCATAAAGCGCCTAATGTGCGCATCATTGATGGATGAGTACACATTTTTATCGATGGATGGCATGGCTTTGCCTGTGCGTGTACGCGCAGCTCGCGTCGGTTTGCGCCGCGGCGCCTGCTGCGATTCCTGAACAAACCGGCCTCGTGGTCGACCAGGCTGGCGCGCTGAACGCAGCCGAACGCGCTGCGCTGACCACGCGCCTGACCGCCATCCAGGCTGCCGGACACGCCCAGATCGCGGTGCTGATTTCGAATGGCACCCATGGCGAACCGTTGGCGCCATACGCCTTGCGCGTCGCCGAAGCATGGAAGCTGGGGCGCGCCGGACGCGACGACGGCTTGCTGATCGTGGTGGTGCCGTCCAGCGGCGCGGCCCGGATCGAAGTCGGCTACGGACTCGAAGGCGAGATCACCGATGCGCGTTCCTCGCGCTGGGTCGACGAGTTGCTGGCGGCAGTGAAGCAGCGCACGCTCGCCACAGGGCTCGATCACCTGCTCGATCAAATCGACGCCGTGCTGGCGCAGGATGCGCCAGCGTCGAAAGACGGCGCTGACGAGTCCCTGTTCCCCGATCACCCGGAATGGCAATTGCCGTTCGTGCTGGCGATTTTTTCGCCGCTGGCCTTGTTCCCGATGTTCATAGGCCGCTGGGGCAGCATCGCCAGCGCCTGTCTGTTCGCGCTATTCCTGGGCATCGCGGCATGGATGTTGTGGCAGTCGGTCGCCGCCGCATCGGCCGTGGCCGGCGCCGCGTTCGCGCTCCCGCTGCTGTGGGGCTTGAATTGGGTGAACGACTACGCCCTGGGTCGATGGGGACGGTCGGCCAAGGGATGCGGCAACGCGCTGGCCGTGGCCCTTTTTTTCCTGGCGATCACCTTGTTTGTCGGGGCCGGACTGCGGGCCAGCGGCGCTGCCGAAGTGTGGGCGGCGCCCTTGTTCGCGGCGATGATGGCACTGGGGCTGGCGGCCTTTCTATTCCCGGGCAAGCCTGCGGGCTACCTGATGATCGTGCTGCGCAGCGCCATGCATTTTGCGGTGGTCCTGACGCTTGCGTACGTTGCCTTGCAGCCCTTCATGGTGCACCCGAGCGCCACCGCATTCGCCGTTGCGGCCGCGTTTACTGCCTGCGTGGCGCTGGCCCTTTACCTGGATCATCGCGCGCGCGTGGATCAGGCGGATGCGCACGCGCGCAGTACGGCAGCACACTGGCTGATCGGACTGGCGCTGCTGCTGGTGTTGCCGGCGGGTTTGCTGCTGCTGGTCCAGGCGGCACTGGGGGACGATACGCACGCAAGGATGATGCAGGCGGCCACCGGCGGCGGATCGCTTGCCGGTGCGCTGTGGGGAGCGGCGCGGTTTGGCTTTTTCGCGACACTGGAAATCGGCCTTGGTGGCCGCTTCGGCGGCGGTGGCGCCGGGCGCGGCGAGTGAAATTAGCGGCGTGCCCGCCGCGCCGCCGGATGCAAGGTCTCATGCCGCGCCAGCATCGCGGCAAACTGGGCGATCCGCCTGGCGCGCGTCTCCGGCTTTTTGGCCGTCTGGATCCGAAACAGCACCGCATACCGGTTCTGCGAATCGAGCGTCGCGAAGAATGCCCCGGCGCCAGGACTGGCGTCGAACGCGGCCTGCAAATCGGGCGGCACGGTGGCCTTGCCGCCGCCGTCGTACGCTGCCTCCCAGCGCCCGTCCTTGCGCGCCCGCTCCACTTCGGCCAGCCCGCTCGGCTGCATCTTGCCTTCGTCGATGTAGCGCAGCGCCTTGTCGCGATTGATCTTGGACCAGATGCTGCGCGCGCGGCGCGGCGTCCAGCGCTGGCGGAAGTAGAACGCGTCCTCGGCCTTTTTTTGGCCGTCGATCCAGCCGAAGCACAGCGCTACCTCCAGCGCTTCCTGGTACGACACGGTGGCCGCCGGCGCGCCCTTCTTCGCATGCCGCAGCCAGACGCCATCGGACCTGGCGTGGTGTTCGGCCATCCATTGCGCCATCTCGGCCTGCGAACCGAAACTCAGTACTTCGTCTGCTGCCGCCATCGTCGACTCCGATTTTTTTGACATCATTGCAGGAATACGCAATCATCAGCGCTTCGCCAGTGTAGCGCTCCTCACCACATGACATCGAACCGCACCCGCATCATCGTTGGCGCCGCATGGCTTCTGCTGTGGACGATGCTGGTCGCCACCGCAGTGCAGGACTACGCGCGCAACCACGCCAGCGAATACTGGAAGCCTGTCCTGTGGGAGACTTCTTCCATGGTCACGGTGACGCTGCTGCTCGGCATCCAGCATCATTTCACGCGCCGCCACGACAAGCTGCTGGCCCGCCCGCTGCGCTGGTTCGCGCTGCAGGCCATGTGGCTGCCGATGTACTGGATCGCCTTCGTGCCGATCGCCTTCGGCATCCGCCATGCCGTCTACGCGCTGGCCGGCCAGGCGTACACGCACGAGCCGTGGGCCGAAACCGTATTCTACGAGGCCGTCAAGCTGTCGGTCTTCATCGGCATGTTCTACCTGATGCGCTTCGGCATCCTCTCCTATCAGCAGCTGCTCGAAGAGAAAATGCGGGTCGAGAAGGCCAATGCCCTGCTGCGCCAGGCCCAGTTGCAGCGCCTGGCGCAGCAGATGCAGCCGCACTTTCTGTTCAATGCGCTCAACACGATCTCGTCGCTGATGCATACCGATGTGGACCGGGCCGACGCCACATTGATCCAGCTGGCCGATGTCCTGCGCACCACGCTCGATGTCAGCGACCTGCACGAAGCGCCCCTGTCGACCGAGCTGCGGCTGGCGCGCGGCTACGCGCGCGTGATGCAGGAGCGCTATGCGGACCGGGTCGAAGTCACGTGGCTGATCGCCGACGACACGCTGGCATGCACGCTGCCGGTGATGAGCATCCAGCCGCTGCTGGAGAACATCTTCAAGCACACGGTGGAAAAACGCCGCAAGCCGACCCGGATCACGATCAGCGCCACCCGCGCCGACGGCGAGCTGCTGGTGCGGCTGGACGACGACACCGGCACGCTCGAGCCGGCCGCCACGCCGGGGATCGGCGTGGCCAATTTGCGCGAGCGCCTGGCCGTGCGCTACGGCGCGCGCGCCAGCCTGGCGCTGGTGCAGCTGGAACCGGCCGGAGTGCGCGCCGACATGAGGCTGCCATGCGAATCCTGATCGTCGACGACGAGAAGCCCGCGCGCGACAAGCTGCACCGGCTGCTGGCGCAGGAAGCCGATGTGACCGAGCTGGCCGAGGCGCGCGACGGAGTCGAGGCGCTGGAGCGGATTGCCGCCTTCAAGCCCGACGTCGTATTCCTCGACATCCAGATGCCGGAAGTGAGCGGCATCGAGCTGGCCGCCTCCCTGCCCGCCCCGGCGCCGCTGATCGTGTTCGCCACCGCGTTCGACCAGTATGCGATCAGCGCCTTCGACGCCAATGCGATCGACTACCTGCTCAAGCCCTACGACCAGGCAAGGCTGCGGCGCGCGCTGGTGCGGGTGCGCGAACGGCTCAAGGCGCCGCAGCCGGCGCCGGCCTTCGACAGCGGCCATCGGGTCAACCAGCTGCTCCTTTCCGAGCGCGGCGTCACGCGCGTGATCAAGGTCGACCTGGTGCAGTGGATCGAGACGGCCGACAATTACGTGGTCCTGCATACCGCCGCCGAACAGCCGCTGATGCGCCAGACCCTGGCCGGACTGCTCGACAAGCTGGGACCGCGCTTCATGCGCTGCCACCGGCGCGCGGCGGTGCAGCTGGACTGGATCGAGAGCGTCGTCGCGCTCGACAAGGGCGATTGCGAACTGGTGCTGCGCGGCGGTGCGCGGGTGCCGTGCAGCCGCCAGTACCGCGCCGCGGTGATCGAAAAACTGTAGCATTTCCCGGTTCGCCCCACCGGCATCCCGGTTCGCCACATCCGGCTGGATCGCCCGCGCCGGCAGCTTTATGCTCAAGCCGTCATCCACTTTGCGGCGCCGACCACCATGCACAATCCGACTTCCTCCCGCCTGTATTTCCTCGACTGGGTGCGCATCCTCGCTTTCATGCTGCTCATTGTCTACCACGTGGGCATGTACTACGTGAGCGGGGACTGGCACGTCAAGAGCCCATACGCGAGCGACGCGATCGAACCGCTGATGATGCTGTCGTCGCCGTGGCGGCTTGGCCTGCTGTTTTTGATCTCGGGCGTGGCATCGAGCTTCATGCTGGAAAAGATGAACGCCGGGCGCTTCATGCGCCAGCGCAGCGTGCGCCTGCTGGTGCCGCTGGTATTCGGGATGCTGGTGATCGTGCCGCCGCAGCCGTATTTCGAGGTGATCGAAAAGGTCGCCTACCAGGGCAGCTACCTAGATTTCATGCGCCTGTACGTGAGCGGCTACGGCGACTTTTGCCGCAAGGCCGACTGCCTGCGCCTGCCGACCTGGAATCATCTGTGGTTCGTCGCCTACCTGTGGGCCTACACGCTGCTGCTCGGGTCCCTCGTGCTGATGCTCGGCGCGCGCTTTGAGACGCTGTCGCGCAAGGTCGCCGCCGCCCTCACCGGCTGGAAGCTGATCGTGCTGCCGGTGGCGGTGCTGGGCGCGGCGCGGGTGCTGCTGCTGTCGGTCTTCCCGAGCACGCATAACCTGACCTGCGACTGGTACAACCATGCGCAGTATGTGCCGTTGTTCCTGCTGGGCGCCATGCTGGCGCGCCAGGCCGTTGTATGGGAGCGCATGGACGCGCAACGCTGGGCCGCGCTGGGGATCGCGTTTGCCTGCTGGGCCGCGCTGATCATCTGGTTCTCGCTGCCCGAGTCGGTGACCTTGCGGCCCGACTTCAACACCTTGCGCATGCTGATGCGGGTGGTCTATGCGCTGTGCGCCTGGACGGCGATGGTGGCCGCGTGCGGCTTTGCGCATCGCCACTTGAATACCGACAGCGCCAGCCGGCGCTACCTGACCGAAGCGGTGTTCCCGGTCTATATCGTGCACCAGACCCTGATCGTCTCGATGGCGCATCTGATCAAGCCGGCCAGGCTGGCGCCGGGCACCGAGGGTTTCATCCTGGTGGTGCTGACGCTGTGCATCAGCTTCGGTATCTTCGAGCTGGTGCGGCGGGTTGGCGTGTTGCGGCCCCTGTTCGGGCTGGGCCAGGCGGCGCCGGCCTTGCGTCCGGTCGCGCCGATGCCAGTCTGCAGCGCGGCCTGAGCGCTGTCTGGATCCGCCGAAAGAAAAATGCCGCCCAGTGCAAGCTGGGCGGCATTTTTCATGCAGCGAACCGGACTCAGCTGCCTTTGCTGGTGCTGCGCCCGCTGGTCGAGCTGGCGCTGCCGCTGGTGCCCTGGACGTTGCTGCTCACGTCGGCCTGGCTGCCGCCTGCCGAGCTGCCCTGGGCGCTGCCGGGCTGGCCGCTTTGCATGCTGGCGCCGCTGCCGTTGCCGCGCTGGTAGCCGGCACTGTGCATGAACGGGTCGCTGAACTTGCGCATGGTTTCCTGCTGGTTGCGCATATTGCGTTCGGTTTCTTCGGACGCCACGCGCTGCACTTCATCGGCCAGCGCCTTCGCGGTGCGCGTCGTTTCCTGGACGTGCTGCTCGGCGACGCGCGACAGCTGCACCTGCGTATCGGCGGCCACGCGCGAAATATGCTGCTGATAGGCGCGCAGCTTGTCGGTTGCTGGCTGGGCGCGGGCAGCGGCGGCGCCGATCACGTCGGTCTGGCGGTCGGCGGTCAACAGCTGATGGCCGGTCTGGGTGGCTTCTTCCAGCATGGTCTGGGTCAGTTGGATGTTCAGGTCGCATAGTTGTTGGAACGACTGGAACAGTGATTTGGACATGTCGTTCAGGAACGACACCTGCGCGTCGAGGTGCGAACGCACAGCGGGTGTAACAGAATGGGAGAAAGGAAACATGAGTACCCCTATATAAAATACATGGCAATGAAACGCGGTTCCGGAACAGATCGGCAGGCATGCCGCATCTGGCACCGCCGCTGCGAGTGCGTGGTGAACACCTGTCGGTCAACGTTCATGTGAACTCGACAGCAGGTCTTCAGCACAAGTGACAAGGCTAGGGTGTTGAGTCGCTACGAGATTGATATGGATCAAATGAATCCGCCTCGTTATTCCATTTGGGTGCACCGCACCAAAATTAGGCAGATTCCTAAGCAAACTACCCCGAATTGCATGGCGCGGAAATTGCATCTGCCCCACTACCTGAAGCGAAACGAGGGATAGACCATGCTGCTTAGAAATGATCTGCTGCACTACCTGGCGCCCCGCCCGCGCACCGTGCGCATCCTCTGGATCGATCGCGCGCAAACGATCGCGTACACCTTCGAGCTGAACGCACGCAACGCCCATCCGCAACTGGAGCCGCTCAAGGCACTGGTGGCCGACGTCGAACAGCAGCGCGCCCGTTTGCTGCCGGTCGATCCCTACCTGGTCGAGGCCGACCCCGGCACACTGCCGGCCAGTCACCTGCAATTGCAGGCGCGCGCCTGGACCATCGTCAGCGCCATGACGGCCCACGAACCTGCGCTCTTTCAGGCGCAGGCGCGCGGGCGCCTCGTGGCCGGCTACAGCGCGCTGCACGGGGTGTCCTACCCATCGGTCTACCGCTACCTGCGGCGCTACTGGGAACGGGGCCAGAACCCGAATGCCCTGCTGCCCGACTACAAGAATTCCGGCGCACGCGGCAAGACCCGCATGGCCAGCACCAACGTCAAGCGCGGGCGTCCGCGCAAGCAGGCCGGCCATCCGGGCATGAACGCCGACCAGGAAGTGCGGCACACCTTTCGCGCCGCCGTGGCCCGTTACGCCGCCACGCATGCCGCATTTTCGCGGCGCGGCGCCTACCGCCAGATGCTCGAGGACTTTTTCAAGGCCCATGAGGCCGGCGAGTTGCCGACCTTCGGCCAGTTCAATTACTGGATCGAAAAAGATGGTCGGGCTCCGGGCCCGCCGGCGCCGGCGCGCCACCACGGCGCTTGAGCAATCGTCAACCATGGTTTTTACGCCACAAAACCGCCACTGAGGCGCCAATACTCGCCGCCCGTCACGATTGATGCCGTTGCCGGGCCCGGCGCAGGCTAGTATGGAACAATCGCAACTTTCATCGGGCCACCATGGCGTCCCACGTCATTCACCTGCGCGACGTGCGCAAGGCATTCGGCAAGCACCAGGTCATCGATGGGCTCAGCCTGGCGGTGCCGGAACACAGTATCTTCGCCTTCCTTGGCAATAACGGCGAAGGCAAGTCCACCGTCATCCGCATGATCACCGGCCTGCTGCGCTCCGACAGCGGCGACATCGAGGTACTCGGCCTGGACGTGCGCCGCGCGCGCAGGGCGATCCTGGCGCAGGTGGGCGCCATCGTCGACGCGCCCAGCATCTACCCCAACCTGACCGCCAGCGAATTCTTGCGCATCGGCTGCAGCATCAAGGGCCTGCCGCGCACCGAGATCGCGCGCGTGCTGGAACTGGTCGGCCTGGCCGGCGCCGGCCCGCGCCTGACCGGCAAATTCTCGCTCGGGATGAAGCAGCGCCTGGCCATCGCGCACGCCCTGCTTGGGTCGCCGCGTTTGCTGATCCTCGACGAACCGACCAACGGCCTCGATCCGGAAGGCATCCGCGATATCCGCACCTTGCTCAGGGACCTGCCCGGCCAGGCCGGCGCCAGCGTGTTCGTCTCCAGCCACAACCTGGACGAGGTCGAGAAGATGGCCACCCACGTGGCGGTGCTCAAGGGCGGCGCGATCCGGATGCAGGCACCGATCGCCGACCTGCTGGCGCGCCAGGCCGGCGCGATGGCGATCGAGGTGGGCGACGCCGTGCGCGCCGAACAGGTGCTGTCCGGCGCCGCCTACCTGGTCGAACGCACCGGCAGCGGACAGCTGACGGTGACCGGCGTGGAACGGGACCAGGCCGACCGCGTGCATGCGCTGCTGGTGCATGCCGGGATCCGGCTCTATCAGTCGGTGTATCACACGCCGTCGCTCGAACAATGGTTTCTGGAGGAGCGCCATGCGCATGCTGCTGTCGGTTGAACTGCTCAAGATCCGGCGCTCGCTGGCCTTGCTGATGATGTTTGCGATCCCGCTGATGGTGGTCGTGCTGACCACCCTGATCGCGTGCAGGCAGCACCCGCTGGCCGCCATGACGCCCAGGCTGTGGATGAATTTCTGGGGCAGCACCAGCGCGCTCTGGTGCTATTTCATGCTGCCGCTGTATATCGCGCTGGTCACCGGCCTGCTCAACGGCCAGGAGCACAAGAACCAGAGCTGGCGACTGATGCTCACGCTGCCGGTGTCGCAGTACCAGCTGTACCTGATGAAGGCCTTGCTGGCGTGGCTGTTCGTGGTCGGCGCCACGGTGGCGCTGGCCGGCGCGGCGACGCTGGCGGCGGCGCTGATGGTGCTGGGCGGCGCCCCGGTCGACGGGGCCTTCGGCTTTGCGCTGCTGCCGATGATCGCCAAGGTGGCCCTGGCCTGCCTGCCGGTGCTGGCGATCCAGCATGCGCTGAGCTGGCGCTTCCAGAACCTGGTGCTGCCATTGGCGGTCGGCGTGGTCGCCACGATGGGCATCACGCAGATCGGCAGCGCCAGGGAATGGGTGTACTACCCGTGGACCTATGCGGTGATGGCAGTCAACGGCGGCCAGGCCGGCAGCCAGCAGACGGCGCTATTGCTGGCGGCGCTGCTCGGCACGCTGCTGCTCGCCGCCAGCACCATGCTGCTGGGCCGGCGCGAGGTGGAGAGCTGAGCCTCAGTCGGCGTGCCGTTCGACCCAGGACGCAAACGCGTCGATGAACTTCTGCAGGAAGGCCTTGGTGCTTTCGTCCTTCAATGCGTCGCCGTCGTACAGCTTGGCCGCATTGCTGATGTAGGCTTCCGGCTGCTGCATGGCGGGCATGTCGAGGAACACCAGCGACTGGCGCAGGTGGTGATTGGCGCCGAACGCGCCGGTGCCGCCCGGCGTGACGCTGATCACCGCGCAAGGCTTGCCGCTCCAGGCGCTCTGGCCGTAGGGACGCGAGCCGACATCGATGGCGTTCTTGAGCGCGCCCGGGACCGAGCGGTTGTATTCGGGAGTGCAGAACAGGACGCCGTCGAAGCTTTTGATCTTGTCGCGAAATTCGGTGTAGGTGGCCGGCGGCGCGGCGTCGTCGTCCTGGTTGTACAGGGGCAGTTGGCCGATCTCGACGATTTCCATCTCCAGCGTGGACGGGGCCAGCAGCATCAGCGTCTTGGCGATCTTGCGGTTGAACGAGTCCTTGCGCAAGCTGCCTACAATTACAGCGATCTTTCTCGTAGCCATGGCATTCCTTTCGATGGGTGGGAGCGTCAAAGTGTAGCAATTTTTGCATTGCCGCGCCGCACGCGCTGCGGAACCGGGAGTTGCCGGCGCCCCAAACCACGGTCATCCCCGCGTGCGCGAGGATGACCGCCGCTTAGTATCCGACCGTGAAACGCTGGCGCGGGTGGGCCGGGTTTTCGATCTCATCGAGCATGGCCATGGCAAAGTCTTCGACCGAAATGCGGCTGCTGCCGTCGGCGCCGGTCAGCAACTGGTCCAGGCTGGAGCGGAAAGTACCAGTGCGTTGGCCCGGCGCAATCATGGCCGAGGGGCTGAGCATGGTCCAGTTCAGCGTCGCGTCCTGTTGCAGCAGCTGCAGCGCCTGGCGCGCGCCTTCCGCGCTGGCCTTGTACTGAGCCGGAAACGTGGGCGTGTCGATCAGCTGCAGCCCGGGCGCCACTTCCAGCGCACCGGCGCCGCCAACCACCAGCAGGCGCGCCACGCGCGCCTGCTTGGCGGCGCTGACGATGGCGCGCGTGCCGGCCACGAAATAATCGAGGATGTCGGCCTGGGCATGGCCGCTGAAGGCCGAGACGACCGCGTCGGCGCCGGCCAGCTGCGCCGTCAATCGGGCCACGTCCATGACGTCGGCGGCCTGCGCGTCCAGGCGTTCGTGCGGGGCCAGCCGTTCCGGCCGGGTCACCAGCGCGGTGACGTGGTGGCCGCGCGCCAGCGCTTCGTTCAAGATGGCCGTGCCGATAAAGCCGCTGGCGCCGATGAGGGTGATGTTCATGTGCTGTTCCTGAATGTGGTTGATGTGAACAGAATCATGCCACCGGGGATTGATAAAATAAACAGCAAGAACGATAATTCATTGTTCTCAATTCCTTATCAAAATCATGTCCACACCCGACCACATCGACCTGAACGCGCTGACCATCTTCGACGCCGTCGTCGAAGCAGGCAGCTTCACCGGCGCCGCCGACCGCCTGGGCGTGGCCAAGGCCAAGGTCAGCGTGCAGGTCGCGCGCCTCGAGCGCCTGCTCGGCCTGTCGCTGTTTACCCGCACCACACGCCAGGTATCGCTGACCGACGCCGGGCGCAGCCTGCACACCCAGTGCCAGCCGCTGCTGCGTGCCCTGACCGACGCGCTGGCCGAAGCGGGCAGCGACCAGGGCGAACTGTCGGGCATGCTGCGCGTATCGACCACCGCGCTGCAAGCGACCCATTCAATCGGCCCGGCGCTGGTGGAATTTGCCGCCCTGTACCCGCGCTTGCACGTGGACTTGCGCACCGGCGACCGCGTGGCCGACATGGTCGCCGAAGGGATCGACCTGTCGTTTCGCATGGGCTGGCTGCGCGACTCGACCCAGCGCGCGATCAAGCTGGCCGAGTTTTCGCAGCACGTGGTCGCTTCGCCGGCCTACCTGAAACGGCGCGGCAGTCCGAAACGGCCGGAACACTTGGCGCAGCACGACTGGGTCTCGCTGTCGCTGCTGCCCACCCCGCTGACGTGGAAGTTCAGCCATGCCGACGGCAAGCAGGTGGTGGTGCACATGGCGTCGCGCATGGAAGTCGATTCACCCAGCACGCTGCTGGCACTGGTGGAACATGGCGCGGGCCTGTCGGCGCTGGAAACGCTGACGGTGCAAGCCTCGCTGGACGAGGGCACGCTGGTGCAAGTGCTGCCGAAATGGACGCTGCCGGACGGCGGCGTCTATGCGGTGCTGCCGCCGGGACGGCACGTGCCGGCCAGGGTGCGCGCCTTCATCGACTTCTACCGCGACTATCTGGCCCGGCACTAAATCCGGCCGCGCCGGAACTCGAGCAGGAACTTCCTCGCCTCGGCCGGCGTCAGCACCACCACCGGATCGCCATGGTACACATACAGGAACGGCGTGCCGCCGAGGCGGTCGGTCAGCTTGGCCGACACCAGGAAACAGGTGCCGGGCGGATAGCGGGCCGCATCGCGCAGGCCTTGCGCGCACTGCACCGCCAGCGTCGGCGCGAACGCCTGCCCCGCCATCGGGGCGATGCGCAGAAGGCCGCTGCGGCGGTCGATCACCGATTCGACCGCCACGTCGCGGTAGGCGTAGATATCGCGCGCCATCGCTTACGCCTTCACCAGCAGGTCCGCAGCGCGCACCACGTGCGCCTCGCGGATCGGCAGGTTGATCAGCGCGGCGCCGATCGCCAGCGCGATGTCGGCGCACCACATCCAGGTGTAGTCGCCGTAAGTGACGAACGACAGCCCGCCCAGCCAGGCCCCGAAGAAGGCACCCACCTGATGCGACAGCAGCGTCAATCCGAACAGCGTCGACAGGTAGCGCAGGCCGAACAGCTTGCCCACCAGGCCGGCCGTCGGCGGCACCGTGGCCAGCCAGGTGAAGCCGAGCGCGCCGGCGAAAATATAGAAGGTCAGCGGCGTCTTCGGGGCCAGCAGGTACAGCACGATGATGACGGCGCGCGCCGCGTACATCAACGACAGCAGGGACTTCATGCGGTAGCGGGTCGACAGCGCGCCGGCGCTCAGGCTGCCGGCGATATTAAACAGTCCGATCAGCGCCAGCGCGGTGGCCGACACGCCCGGCGCCAGGTTGCACAGTGCGACTTCGCCCGGCAAGTGGGTGACCAGGAAGGCGATATGGAAGCCGCAGGTGAAAAAGCCCGCATGCAGGCACAGGTAGCTGCGGTCGCGCAGGGCGATCTTGATCTGCGCGCCCAGCCCGATGCCGGGCGGCGCGACCGCTTTGGCGGGGGCCGACGGATCGGCCGCCGCCAGGCCGGCCGAGCGGCGCAGCGGCCAGGCCAGCGGAATGGTCAGCAGCGTGGTGGCGGCCATGGTCAGCATCGCCACGACCCAGCCGGCGCCGCCGATGATCGCTTGCATCAGCGGGGCGAACACGAACTGGCCGAAGGAGCCGCCGGCGTTGATGAAGCCGGCCGCGAAAGGCCGGCGCTCGGCCGGCAGGCGCTGGGCGGTGGCGCCGATCAGGATCGAAAAGCTGCCGGCGCCCGCCCCTGCCGCGCTCAACACCCCCATGCACATGATCAGCGTCCATTGCGAACCGGCGAACGGCGTCAGCGCGGTGCCGGCGGCCAGCATCACGGCGCCCAGGATGATGACCTTGGACGAGCCCCATTTGTCGGCCATGGCGCCGAACACCGGCTGCGCCGCGCCCCACACGAACTGGCCGATCGCCATCGCAAAGCTGATCTTGGCGATGCCCAGCCCGGTCGAGGTATTAATCGGCGACATGAACAGGCCGGTGGTCAGGCGCGCGCCCATCGTGATCATCAGGATCGCGGAGGCGGCCAGGATCAGCATCCAGGCCGCGCGCGGAGTCATTGGGGTTTCAGGGTTCATCGCTGGCATCCTCGAGCAAGGGGGTAAGTTGGATCATCGTGGTGTCGAGCTGCTGGTTCAGGGCGCGCACCGCGTCGCGTCCCAGCAGCGTTTCGAATTCGGTCTGGGCGCGGCTCCAGGCGACGTAGGCCAGCTTGACCTTGGCGCGGCCGGCCGCGGTGATGGTGACGATGCGCTGGCGGCTGTCGGCGCCGCTGTGCAGTGCGACCAGGCCGGCATCGATCAGCGGTTTGAGATTGCGCGTGAGCGTGGTCCGGTCCAGGCCAAGCAGCTCGGCCAGGTCGGCCACCGGCAGCGCTTCGCGCGCGGCGTTCACCAGCACGCTGTACTGGGTGGTCTTCAGGCCGACCGTGGCCATCTGCTGGTCGTACAGGCGCGACATCGCGCGGGTGAGCTTGCGCAGCCTGAAGCAGGTGCAAGCGAGCGGCTTTTCCAGCAGTTCGTTCATAAGCTCCCATCAATAGGTGCAGGTACACCTGTTCGATGAAGCGAATTATAGTGCATATGCACCTATTGTGCTGATGGCCAGCAAAAATATTGATTCTTTAATAAATTTGAGCCATACTCCAGCCGATCAAACCACCATCAAAGACACCGATGACCAGCCGCGCTGCCCTCGACGATATCCACGTTCCCGTCCGCTACAAGCTGGCCGCCATGTGGACCTCGGTCATGTTCTGCTATATCTATGTCGACTACTTCGAACTGTATGTGCCGGGCAAACTGCGCGGCATGCTGGACGGGCTGATGCTGCCACTGGGCCCGGTCAGCCAAACCATGCTGCTGGGAACGGCCATCATGCTGGCGCTGCCCAGCCTGATGATCTTCCTGTCGCTGATGCTCAAGGCGCCGCTGGCGCGCTGGCTCAATATCATGTTCGGCGTGATCTACACCGCCATCCAGCTGCTGGTGGTATCGAAGAGCGGATGGATTTTCTACATTGCCATCGGCTTGCTGGAAGCGGCCTTGACCGCACTGATCGCATGGACGGCCTGGAACTGGCCACGCCAAACGCGGATTTAAGCAAGCAAGGAAAACACACCATGGAACCAGATTACGATTGGATCGCCGGCCGCAAGAGGAGCCACCTGCCCGGCATGGCGCTGCGGGCCATCCCGTTTGCCGGCGTCGCACTCGGTTGCGGCGCCGCGTATGTGTTCAGTGCGGGATTGCTCCCGTGCATAATGATCGGCGCGACCGTCGGCATGGCGGCCTACCAAATCGCCGCGCACAAGCTGCAGCCATGAACGCCGCGCCTGCGCTCAAGGATGGCGACCTGTGCGCCGTGGTCGGCGGCACCCACGCCGGCAAATCCGGCACCGTGCGCGACGTCAACATCAGCAAGACCGGCCACATGACGATCACCGTCGTGCAGGAAAATGGCGACCGTTTCAAGACCCTCGCCAAGAACGTCCAGGTCCCAAAGGTGGCCTGACCAGTCATGCCGGGCAAACTGCTTTTTCTGCCGGGCGCCCTGGGCCGGACCCAATTCTGGGAACCGGTCGCCAGCCGGCTCGCCCATCCGGCCGCGCAAGTCCAGGTCGGCTGGCCGGGCTTCGGCGCGACCCCGTCCGATCCCACCATTGGCGACATCGACGACCTGGTCGCCAGCGTGGCGGCGCAGGTCGACCAGCCAACAGCGCTGATTGCCCAGTCGATGGGCGGCATCATTGCCATGCGCGTCGCGCTGGCCCGGCCTGAGCTGGTCACGCACCTGGTGCTGGCCGTGACCTCCGGCGGCATCGATGTGGCCGGCATGGGCGGCCAGGATTGGCGCCCCGCGTTTCACGAGACCCATCCCTTGCTGCCGCGCTGGTTGTCGACCTGCCAGGAAGACTTGTCGGCGCGCCTGCCGACGGTCATGGCGCCGACCCTGCTGCTGTGGGGCGATTGCGACCCGATCAGCCCTGTCGCTGTCGGCGCACGCATTGCGGCCTTGCTGCCGCGCGCACAACTGCATATCATCGAAGGCGGCGATCACAATCTGGCGCAAGCACATGCCGCGCGGATCGCCGCGCTGATCGACGCCCATCTCGGAAGGGACTAGCCGTGCAAGAGTTTCGATTCAATGTATTTGGCACGCTGGTCGCGGTGACGGGCGCGCCCGGCGCGTGGCAGGCCTTTTATCTCGGCACGGAAGGCAAGCGCCGCCTGGCTGACTTCATCGTGCCCGCCGACGTGGCGAGCGACGAACTGCAGGAATACCTGGCCGACCTGTTTCACGAGAACGCCACGCCGCGCAATAATGACGTCACAACCTTGAGCTGAGAGTCTTGCCAAATCCGATGAAACAATGGCCACCGCTCGCGCTTTTCCCTGCCCCGCTGATCGTGCTGCTCGCTTGCGGCGGCTGTGCCGGCACATCGGACGGCCATGCGCAGCAAGAACGATTGATGGCGCGCTGGACGGCGGCGTCCACGCCTGCGTTCATGAAGTCGACCTTGCCGCCGGAGAGCGTCGACATCGCAAAGCTGGCGATCACGCTGCACGCGGTCGCCAACTTTCATTGCGAGGACACGGCGCTGTTTTCAATCAAGGCCATTGTCCCTGCGATCGCCAACGCCGGCACCAGCGGTCCCGACGAAATATGGACGACCGACATGTGCGGCCAGCGCACCTGGCTGGTCACGGTCCAGGGCCTGGCACACCTGGTGCCCGCCGGAATTCCGGCGCCCTGAGCGCGCGCAAATTTCCGCGTACGATACGACACCAGGGCCAGGCGCACGCCCCATCAGTGCTAGGATTGTCGAACATCCCAACGTCGTTTTCTATGCGTCTGTTTCCATTGGAGGAGATTTCCATGCGTACACGACAATATGTTTTCAGCGCGGTCAGAACCGCCTTGACGCTGGCCCTGTGCGCCACCTTGTCGGCCCAGGCCCAGGACGCCGTCCATCCCCCGGGCACGAACATCGCCGGCATGAAATTCGGCCCCTTTCCCGGCTTGCCCACTTGCGCCAGCGGGTCGGTCCAGAACGGCGACCCCGCCAAAGGCCCATCCTTCATCCTGGCAAAGCTGAAGTCCGGCTGCAGCGTGCCCTGGCACTGGCATACCCCCAGCGAAACTTTGATGATGGTCAGCG
The DNA here is from genome assembly GCA_025359245.1 of Massilia sp. Lineage (GTDB taxonomy): Bacteria > Pseudomonadota > Gammaproteobacteria > Burkholderiales > Burkholderiaceae_D > Telluria_A. The sequence continues at coordinate 9,291 of JANYGW010000158.1, read as the reverse complement.
GCACCGGGCGCGCCGAGATGAAAGGCGGTCAAGGCGTGACCTTGCAAAGCGGGGGCTTCGCGCTGATGCCGGCCACCCATGTGCACCAGTTTGTCTGTCAGCACGACTGCATGTTCTATGTGTATTCCGACGCCCCGTTCGACTTGCACTACGTCGATGCCAAGGGCACCGAGATAGCGCCAGAGGCCGCGCTAAAGGCGGTCAAGGAAACAGCCGCGGTCGCGCCGCCCAAATAGCGGTCCGCCGCTGCGCTGCACAGGGACTGCTTACTTGAGCAAGCGATTGCTCTCGATGAATTTGTACTCGCCGTTCTTGCGCAGCGCCACATGCAGGGTCCAGCCCCCGCGCACCGATGCGTTATAGATGCCAGCCACGTAGCAGGCCGCGTGCCGCTCCTGGAAAAAGGCATCCTTCTTGCGGCATTCCAGCGCCGGCGCGGCCGAGACCGAGTACACGCCCAGCGGCGCTGTGCCGAAATCGAGGGCGCCCTTCGGATCCTTCAGCGCCTTCTTTTCTTCCTGCAGGAAGGCCAGGCCACCCGATTCGACGCGCGCCTTGACGCGGTACGCATTCTCCAGCGGGACGTTATCGGACAAGAAAAACCAATCCTTGCCCGGATAGCTATGCGCGCTGAAATCGATCGCCGGGCAGCTCTTGTCGGTCAGCGACTTGGCCACCGCCGCCTTGCGCGTGCCAAGCTGGACTTCGGGATTTTTGGGATCGACCGTGAATTCGTAGAACACGCAGGCCGTCGTGCCGCCGCTGTCCGGCTTGGTCACGACCTGGGACGGTTCGCGCCCGCCGGAACACTTGCGGAACGTCGAGCCGGGCGGCAGGTTGACCTTGGCTTTTTTCGCCGCATCGATATGCAGTTCTGCCGCGTACGGCCGGGCCTCGCAAGCGACTGGCGCCTCGACTGGCATCGTTGAAAACATGGTGTACCTCTCTTGTTGTTCTGTGGACTATCGGTTCAATGAAATCATACCCGGCTAAGCGAGCGTGGCGCGGTAAGCCAGGTAGTCCCGTGCGGTCTGCGCGGGCGCCTCGGCCATCGGCAGGTGGCCGATACCGTCCATCATGATCACGCTCGAATTGGGGAACAGCTGGCGGAACGATTCGGCCCCGGCCGGGCTGAGGATCGCATCCTCCCTGCCCCACACGATCAGCGCCGGCGTCGGCATCGGCTGGTAGGTCAGCTCCAGCAGCGGCGACTCGGCCATCTGGCGCATGATGTTGGTATGCAGCTCGAAGTCGGCCACCGCGCGCCGGCCCAGCGCGACGCGGGCGAAGCGCGGCACGAACGGCGCCTTGTGGGTGGTGGCGCGGATCGTTTCATTGAAGTCGGCGACGCGCTTGACCAGCAGCGGATTTTCGCCCGTCTTTTCGTAATGCTCCAGCATCGGCGAACTGTGCGAAGCGGTGGTGCCGGCCGGGTCCAGCAGCCACAGGCTCTGCACCATGTGCGCGTACGGCACCGCGAACTGCGCGGCGATGAAGCCGCCCATCGAGTTGCCGCCGATGTGGCAGCGGCTGATCCCCAGCTGGCCCAGGAAGCTGTGGATGCGCGCAACCTGGTCGGCCATGCCGTAGCTGGCCTTGGGGTCGCGCGTCGCGTCGCCAAAACCGGGCAGGTCGGGAATGAGCACGCGGTAGTGCGGCGTCAGGAAGCGCGCGATGCGGGTGAAGTTGTCCTTGTCGCCGCCGAAGCCGTGGATCAGCAGCAGGACCTCGCCCTTGCCGCCCTCCAGGTAAGGCATGTCGAAGCCGTCGACCCGCACGTGCTTCGTCTGCAGGCCGCTGAGGCGCCGCTCCAGCCACAGGCCGCCCGCTGTCAAGCCTTCGGGCGCGAGCAGCGACGCCAGCAAGGCCACGGCCAATGCCGCCACCAGCACATAAACGATCGTCATCCGGTATCCCTGGTCGTTAGCAAACGACCATCATACCGAAGGATCAGGCTGTCGTGGACCTAATCAGCATGCAGATCGCTTCGGCCGCCATGCCTTCTTCGCGGCCAAGGTAGCCCAGCTTTTCGTTGGTCTTGGCCTTGACGTTGACCTGCTGCGGCGAAACGCCGATGTCCTCGGCGATGCGCGAGACCATCTGCGCGATGTGCGGCGCCATTTTCGGCGCCTGCGCGATGATGGTCGCGTCGATATTGCCGATCGTGTAGCCGGTGGCGATGACGCGGTGCGCCACTTCGCGCAGCAGGGTGCGCGAATCGGCGCCGGCGAACATCGGGTCGGTGTCGGGGAAGTGCTTGCCGATGTCGCCCAGCCCGGCCGCGCCGAGCATGGCGTCGATGATCGCGTGCAGCAGCACGTCGGCATCGGAGTGGCCGAACAGGCCGGTCTTGTGCGGGATCGTGACCCCGCCGATGATCAGTTTGCGGCCCTCGACCAGGGCGTGGCAGTCGTAGCCGGTGCCGATGCGGTAGGGGGGCGTGGGATTGTAGGAAGCCAGTGGCATGATGTATTCGCTAATGTCAGGTTAAGGCGCGGCCAGGTACATCTCGGCGATCCGGATGTCGGCGGGCAGCGTCACTTTTAGATTACGGGGATGTCCTTCAACCAGCTTGGGCGAGAAGCCCAAAGCTTCGACCGCACTGGCGTCATCGGTAATGACGCTGGCGTCGGTGGCCGCTGCCAGCGCGTCGCACAGCAGCCGGTACCGGAACATCTGTGGGGTTTGCGCAAGCCACAGGTCGTCCCGGGACAAGGTGGAGACGGTGCTGCCGGCGCGCTTGACGGTGTCCACCACCGGCAGCGCCAACAGGCCGCCGACGGCGTCGCCGCCTATCGTTGTAATGAGTTTTTCTATCAGTGCGGCGTTCAGGCCGGGGCGCGCGGCGTCGTGCACCAGCACCCAGTCGTTCGGGGCCAGCAGCTCGCCCAGCTGGCGCAGCGCATTGTGCACCGATTCGAGCCGGCTGGCGCCGCCGCAGCGCAGCACGGTCACGCCGGCCGCCGGCACGATGGCGTCGATCTGGCCATCGTCGGGGCTGACCACAACATATACGTGGTCTATCAGTTCGCTGGACAGGAAGGCGTCGATGGTGTGGCGCAGCATCGGCTTGCCGCCCAGCGCCATGTACTGCTTGGGGCCGTCCGCGGCCATGCGGGCGCCGACGCCGGCGGCCGGAATCAGGGCGACATATCGCGGGAATAGCTGGTCCATGGTGCTGGTCTCGTTCAATCGGCTGGTCCGATAAGTGACTGTACCTCACCTTTGCAAACTCTGCTCAGGCGATCTATTTCTTGCGGCGTGTCGATGGCTGCCTGCAACAGCTCAACCTCGTCCACCAGCCGCGTCATGTAGGGTATCCAGGTGGCGGCGATCTCGCGCTTGAGCGCGTCGGCCGACTGCCCGAGCGGCGCGTACAAGGGCCGGTTCTTGAAGCGGCGCTGCATCTGCGCGCGCACCCTAGACTCCACTTTCGGCAATTGTCCCAGATAGGCATTGACATGGCGCATCTCATGCGCGAGAACTTCCTGATATGCGCATGTTCCGGGCACGAATTCGCTGCCGATATACACCACGATCGGGCGGTAGGCGAGGACGACATCGATGTTCGGCATGATGCATTCGGAGCGCATCAGCAGGTCGCGGATCACCGGCCCGCGGTGGCCGATTTCGAAGCGCGGATGGACGTGGGTCAGCCCGAGCACATAGGCATTGGCCGGCGCATTGCCCTTGAGCGCGGACAGCGCCCGGTACGACTGCGTATTATCGATGACATAACTGGCCTGCTGCGGACGCGCGCTGTCGACCGTCTCGGCGCGCGCGTCCTCGCAGCGCGCCTGGAACAGCGAGCGCGCCGCCCAGGCGCTGTCGCCCCACAACAGCGCAAGTGCAAACAGCAATGCCTTGATCACGCCCCTACCCCAGCTTCCAGGCACCGGCGCTGAGCTTGTCGAGCCAGAACGCGCCGATGATGGTCTTGACGTCGGTGATCTGGCCGCTGCGCACCATCTCCAGCATCTCGGGCAAGGTGGCGCTGAAGGTTTCGAGGAACTCGCCGTCATCGAGCTTGGCCGGGCCGGCGCTCAGGCCGCGCGCGATGAACAGGTCGAGGTGCTCGTCCGAATAGGCGATCGCGTTGTGGATGGTGGTGACGAACTGCCAGTCGCTGGCGGTATAGCCGGTTTCCTCCTGCAGCTCGCGCTTGGCGCAGGCCAGGATGTCCTCGCCCGGATCGATCTTGCCGGCCGGGAGTTCGATGAACACGCGCCGCAGCGGATAGCGGTACTGGCGCTCGAGCAGCACGCTGCCGTCGTCGAGGATGGCCAGCACCACGACCGCGCCGGGGTGCTTGATGTATTCACGGAAGGTGGCGGCGCCGTCGGGCAGGCTGACCTGGTCACGCGTGACCTTCAGGAAGCTGCCGTCATAGGCAACGCTCCCGCCGATCCGGGTTTCTTTGAGCTTTGAATCCAATCCGCACTCCTGGTCGATTAATGGTGGTGCTTGCGCAGGTAGCGCAGTACGAATCCAGGAAACGCCAGAACGACAAACAAGGGCACCGTGATCATGTAGAACTCCTTGACCTGGGTGAAGACATTGCCGATCCGGGCTTCGAGCGCATACGCGATCGCACCGGTGACAAAGTATAGAACAAGCAGCTCGAACACGCGCGTCCACGCATGCTTGTGGCCGCCCTTGAGGGGAATGACACCGAACAGCGACTCATTCAGGAAAGGCAGGTTGGCCGCCGCCAGGGCGACGGCGATCAACAGCCAGCTCGATACCGAAACATCCATCAGGTGCCAAGGGTCCTGGTCATCGCGTTCATGCAGGCGGTCAGCAGCGGACCGGCATAAATGCCCAGCACGATCACGGCGATGCCGTTGATGGTCAAGGTGGCGCGCATGTCGAACGGCACCGCGATCGCAGCAGTGTCGGTCGGCTCGTCGAAGTACATCAGCTTGATCACGCGCAGGTAGTAGAACGCGCCGATCAGCGAGAACATCACCGCCACCACGGTCAGCCACACGGCGCCGGTCGACAGCACCGACTGCAGCACCGCGAACTTGGCGGCGAAGCCCATCATCGGCGGCACGCCGGCCAGCGAAAACAGCAGGATCGACATGACGGCGGCGAACCACGGGCTGCGCTTGGACAGGCCCTTGAAGTCGCTCAGTTCTTCGGCTTCAAAGCCGGCACGGGCCAGCATCATGATCAGGCCGAAGGTTCCGAGCGTGGTCAGCACGTAGGTGATCGTGTAGTACATCGCCGCGCTGTAGGCGGTGGCGGTGTTGCTCGTATCGTCGCCGACCACGCCGGACAGCAGGCCAAGCAGCACGAAGCCCACTTGCGCGATCGTCGAATAGGCCAGCATGCGCTTCAAATTGGTCTGGGCGATCGCCGTCAGGTTGCCGATGACCAGCGACATGACAGCCAATACCATCAGCATCTGCTGCCATTGGATCGCCATCGGCAGCAGGCCTTCGACCAGCAGGCGGATGCAGATCGCAAAGGCGGCGATTTTCGGCGCGCCGCCCAACAACAGCGTCACCGCCGTTGGCGAGCCCTGATAGACGTCGGGCACCCACATGTGGAACGGTACCGCACCCAGTTTGAACGCCAGGCCGGCCACCACGAACACGATGCCGAACACCAGGATCTTGTGATTTGCCGTACCCAGTGCGGCGGTACGGGCGACGATGCTAATGTCAAGCGAGCCGCCAGTGGCGCCGTACAGCATCGAGATGCCATACAAGAGGAAGCCGGAAGCGAGCGCGCCGAGGATGAAGTACTTCATCGACGCTTCGGTCGATACCGCATGGTCGCGGCGCAGGGCCACCAGCGCATACAGCGACAGCGACATCAGTTCCAGGCCCAGGTAAATGATCAGCATGTTATTCGCCGAGATCATGATCATCTGGCCCAGCACCGAGAACAGCGCCAGCACATAGAACTCGCCGCCCAGGTTACCGGACATCATGCCGCGTTCGGTCGCATACTGGCGCGAGTAGATCAGCGTGATCGCCGTCGCCAGGTAGGTGAACAATTTGAGCAGGTTCGACATCGGGTCCGACACGAACATGTTGTGGAACGTGTAGACCGTGGTACCGGCCGAGTAGTCGATCCAGGTCAGGTAGCCGCACACGGCCAAAGTCGCCAGCGACATGTAATACGTCAGCGCGCGCTTCGACTCCGACAGGAACATGTCGATCAACAGGATCGCCGACGCGGCGATCAGCAGGAAGATCTCGGCGTAGACCGGGACCAGGTTGGGAGAGATATTTTCGATCATAGTCTGTTTTTATTTCGGCAGTTTCGACACGGAGACTTGCTGGAGCAAGTCGGCGACCGAGGTTTGCATCGTGTCGGTGAATGGCGCCGGGTACAGGCCCATTGCGATCACGGCGATGGCCAGAAGCCCCAGCATCAGGAACTCGCGCTTGTTCAGGTCGACCAGTTCGGCCACGTGCTTGTTGGCCACCGCGCCGAAGATGACGCGCTTGACCATCCACAGCGAGTATGCCGCGCCGAAGATCAGTGCCGTTGCCGCCAGCATGCCGATCCAGAAGTTGTACTGGACCGCACCCAGGATCACCATGAATTCGCCGACGAAGCCGGACGTCGCGGGCAGGCCGCAGTTGGCCATCGAGAACAGCACGATCAGCGCCGCGAACTTCGGCATGGTGTTGACCACCCCTCCGTAGTCGGCGATCTGGCGCGAGTGCATGCGGTCGTACAGCACGCCGATGCAAAGGAACATCGCGCCCGAGATGAAGCCGTGCGAAATCATCTGCACGATACCGCCCTGCACGCTCATCATGTTGAACATGAAGAAGCCCAGCGTGACAAAGCCCATGTGCGCGATCGACGAGTAGGCGACCAGTTTTTTCATGTCCTTCTGGACCAGCGCGACCAGGCCGACGTAGATCACCGCGATCAGCGACAGCGTGATGATAAACGGCGCCATCGAATGCGAGGCGTCAGGCGTGATCGGCAGCGAGAACCGCAGGAAGCCGTACGCGCCCAGTTTCAGCATGATCGCCGCCAGCACCGCGGAGCCGCCGGTTGGCGCTTCGACGTGGACGTCGGGCAGCCAGGTGTGGACCGGGAACATCGGCACCTTGACCGCAAACGCCGCCAGGAAGGCCAGGAAGATGAAGGTCTGCTCTTTCATCGTCAGCGGCAGCTTGTGCCAGTCGAGGATGTTGAAGCTGCCCGACGCGTTGTACAGGTAGATGATGGCGACCAGGGTCAGCAGCGAACCGAGGAAGGTGTAGAGAAAGAACTTGAACGATGCGTACACGCGGTTTTCGCCGCCCCACACGCCGATGATGATGAACATCGGGATCAGGGTCGCTTCGAAGAAGAAGTAGAACAGCAAGCCGTCCATGGCGCAGAACACGCCAATCATCAGGCCCGACAGGATCAGGAACGCGCCCATGTACTGCGCCACGCGTTTTTCGATCACTTCCCACGCCGAGATCACGACGATCACGGTGATGAAGGCCGTCAGCGGCACGAACCACAGCGACAGGCCGTCCAGCGCGAGCGAGTAGAAAATGTTGAACTGGCCGATCCACGGCGCGCTTTCGACGAACTGCATGCCGTGCGCGGCGTTATCGAAGTGGACCAGCAGCGGGATCGTCACCAGGAAGCTGGCGATGGCGCCGGCCAGTGCCAGCCAGCGCGACAGGCCCGGCTTCTCGTCGCGGCCGACGAACAGGATCAGCGCGCCGAAGGCGATCGGGAGCCAGATCGCCAGGCTCAGAAACGGAGGGAATGTAGAAAGAGACTGCATCATGTTGTCGTTGTCTTTGCGTGTCTGATTAATGCCAGAACGGGACGAAGTACATCAGTGCGCCGAGCACGCCGATGATCATCACGAACGCGTAATGGTAGATATAGCCGGTCTGTCCAGTGCGGACGATGGACGAGAACCAGCCGACCAGTTTCGCGCTTCCGTTGACGATGAAGCCGTCGATCAGGCCCTTGTCGCCGAAGTTCCACAGCCCGCCGCCGAGCAGGCGCGCGCCGCCGGCAAAGACCACGTCGTTGAACTTGTCCATGTAGTACTTGTTGTCGAGCAGCGTGTGCACGGCGTGGAATTTGGCGAAGAACCAGGCCGGCACCTTGCGGTTGACCATGTAGCAGTAGTAGGCCGAAGCGACACCGGCTGCGGCCAGGATGAACGGCAGCGAGGTGAATGCGTCCAGGCCCATTTGCCACCAGCTGGCGAATTCGTGGGTCAGCTCTTCCATCGCCGGATGGTTCTCGCCGACGAAGATGACGCCCTTGAAGAACTCGCCATGCAGCATGGGCTGGATCGTCATCGCACCGATGATCACCGACGGAATCGCCAGCAGGACCAGCGGCAGCGTCACCACCCACGGCGACTCGTGCGGCTTCTCGCCCGGCGCCAGGCCGTGGTGTGCGTGGTCGTCATGCGCGTCCTCATCGTGCGCATCCGAATCGTGGCCATGGCTGTGATGCTGCGGCTTGCCGAAGCGCTCTTCGCCGTGGAATACCAGGAAGTACATGCGGAACGAGTAGAAGGCGGTGACGAACACGCCGGCCAGCACCGCGATGTTGGCAAAGCCCGAACCCCAGATATGGGTGGCGTGCACCGCTTCGATAATGCTGTCCTTCGAGTAGAATCCCGAGAAGAACGGCGTACCGATCAGGGCCAGCGAGCCAAGCAAGGCGGTGATCCAGGTGATCGGCATGTACTTGCGCAAGCCGCCCATGTTGCGGATGTCCTGGTCGTGGTGCATGCCGATGATGACCGAGCCGGCGCCAAGGAACAGCAGCGCCTTGAAGAACGCGTGCGTCATCAGGTGGAACACGGCGACCGAATAGGCCGACGAACCCAGCGCCACTGTCATGTAACCGAGCTGCGACAGCGTCGAGTAGGCGACGACGCGCTTGATATCGTTTTGGATGATGCCCAAAAAGCCCATGAACAGCGCGGTGATCGAGCCGATCACCAGCACGAACGACAGCGCCGTATCGGACAGTTCGAACAGCGGCGACATGCGCGCCACCATGAAGATACCGGCGGTGACCATGGTCGCCGCGTGGATCAGCGCCGAAATCGGGGTCGGGCCTTCCATCGAATCGGGCAGCCAGACGTGCAGCGGGAACTGGGCCGACTTGCCCATCGCGCCGATGAACAGGCAGATACAGGCCACGGTCAGCAGCATCCAGTCGGTGCCAGGCAGCGTCTTGGCGGCCAGCATGCCCGATTGCGCAAACACTTCGTGGTAGTTCATGGTGCCGGTCGCGGCCAGCAGCAGGCCGATGCCGAGGATGAAGCCGAAGTCGCCGACGCGG
>JANYGW010000153.1 GCA_025359245.1 Massilia sp. | reverse complement strand
ACGAAGCCGAGGCTCAGCGACACGGGTGGATAATAATAGGCCGGTTCCTGCAGGTACGGCGGCGGCAGGTAATACACGGTCGGCGCCGGTGCATACAGGGGCGCGGCCGCGTACACCGGCGGCAGCGACGTCACGTCGGTCGACGTGTATTCGACCGCCTTGCCAGTCGGCGACGACGCGGCGACGCGTGCACCCGTGCCGGGCTCAACCGGCGTGACCGACACCACGTGCCACTGCGACGGATCGCGCGGCTGGGCATAGGCGTGAACGGGCCGGACCGGCTCGGTGGCACAACCGGCAAGTGCGCAGAGCAGCGCGACGGCAAGCAGGTTTTTCATGACGCACTCCTCCATGTTTTAACTCTGACATCATAATCAAGTTCGCCCGCGCTGGCGCGGACAATTACACCGTGTTACACGCGTCGGAAAACCGGAAACTTTTCTGTATTGGAAGACCATGAACATGTACACTACAGTAATGTTTTCTAGTAGAAAATGACAATGGAGCAGCAATTGCAGGACGAAACGCAGGAACTCGGGCATTACCGGCTGGTACGCAAGCTGGGCGAGGGCGGTTTCGGCGAAGTCTACCAGGCCTGGGACGCGCGCCTTGAGCGCCACGTCGCCATCAAGCGCCTCAAAGCGCAGCGGGTGGCAGCGCGCCCCGGGCATTTGCTCGATGAAGCGCGCATGGCCGCCTCGCTGCGCCATCCCGCCTTCGTGCGCATCTTTTCCATCGATGGCGACGCCGACCAGCATTCGATCGTCATGGAGTACGTCGAAGGCAGCACCTTGCGCCAGCTGGCCCAGGCCCAGTGCCTGCCCGAAGTCCAGGTGCTCGACATCGTGCGCCAGGTGGCCGGCGCGATGGAAGAAGCGCACGCGGCGAACCTGATCCACGGCGACTTGAAACCATCGAACCTGATGCTGGGCGCCGACGGCGCCATTCGCATTCTCGATTTCGGCCTGGCCAGCAAGATCGATCCGGACGCGACCGAGTCGGTGGCGTTCGACCAGACCGAGGGCACGGTGGCCTACCTGGCGCCCGAGCTGCTGCTGGGATCGCGCCAGAATGCGCAGAGCGATATCTATGCGCTGGGTGTGGTGACCTTTGAATTGCTGACCGGCGCGCGCCCGTTCGCGCACCTGAGCGGGCTGGCCCTGGCCGCCGCGCACATCCAGTCCTCGTCCGACCTGTGGGTCTTCCCGCCCGACGTGAGCGCGTCGACGGCGGCACTGGTGCGCGCCATGACCGCGCGCGACCTGGCGCGCCGGTTCGCGAACATGGGCGCGGTGGGCCAGGCGGCCAGCGCCAGCCCGGCGCCCGTGGTACCGGCCGCGCCCAGCGTCGCGCCGGCGCCGCAACGGGCGCGGCTGGCGGCCCGGCTGCTGCGCGGGCGCCGCAAGACGCTCACGCTGGCGCTGGCCTTGCTGCTGGTGCTGGGAATCGGCTTGCTGACCATCGACCGCCATGCGCTGCAGCGGTTCCAGCCCTTGTTCTCGACCGCCGCGACGATGCAATCGGGGATGGACGCGCTGCGCGATTACGACAATGAGGAAAGCGTGAATGCCGCCATTGCCAGTTTCAATGCCGTGCTGGAGCGCCATCCCGACAACGCCGCGGCGGCAGCCGGACTGTCGCTGGCCTATATCTTCCGCCACGCAGGCGACCGGCGTGATCCGGCCTGGCTGCAGCGCGCCGACGCCAGCGCGCAACTGGCGCTCAAATTGAATGACCAGCTGGCGCTGGCGTACGTGGCGTCGGCCGCCGTGCGCAACTGGCAGGGCAAGATGGCTGAAGCCCTGAAACTGGAAGAGCGCGCGCTGATGCTGGACCCGCGCCAGTGGATGGCGCTCAATACCAAGGCGGAAATCCTGATCCGCATGGGCCGTTTCGACGACGCCGAGAAGACCATCGCATTGGGCCAGGCGGCCCATCCCGGCATGCGCGTGTTCTCGGACACGCTCGGCTCGCTGCGCGTGAGCCAGGCCAGGTACAAGGAGGCCGAACTGGCGTTCCGCGACAGCATTGCGCGCGAGCCGAACGGCGCGACCGGTTACGCCAACCTCAGTTATGCGCTGATGCGCCAGGATCGCGCCGACGAAGCGCTGCAGGTATTGCAGCAAGGCCTGCAGGTACGCAAGAGCGCGCGCCTGTATGTCAACCTGGGCAACGTGCTGTTCAACCGTGGCGAGTATGTCGCTGCCGCCGAGGCCTTCGACCACGCGCTCTCGCCGCTGCTGGGCGGTTCGGGCGATTATCTGAATTGGGCCAACCTGGCCGATACGCTGCGCTGGATTCCGGGGCGTGCCGATGATGCGCAGCGCGCCTACGGCCAGGCGGTGGCGCTGCTCAAGCCGCTGCAGGAAAAGGCGCCCGGCGACACCACGCTGATGTCGCGCATGGGATTGTTCATGGCGCGCCAAGGCGATCACGCCGGCGCCGCGGAGATGAGCCGGCGCGCGGTGCTGGCCGCGCCGTCCAATGCGGACGTGCGCTTTCGCGCAGCGGTCGTCTTCGAAATCAGCGGCCAGCGCGAACGCGCGCTGGCCGAACTGGGAGCCGCGCTAAGCAATGGCTACCCGGTCAAACTGATCGGCGCAGAGCCCGATCTAGTGGCGCTGCGCCGTGATCCGCGTTATCAACCACCTCTCATGGAAAGTGCCAAATGACAGAAAAACCGCCCATCATGTTGCTCACTGCCGATTTCGATATCAACCAGGTCGGCGCCGACCTTGAGTGGCATTTCAGCCGCAAGGACCACGACGGCAATCCGATCGAGGGCAAGGATGCGGGCAGCATTTATTTCACGAAGGGCGAGACCTTGTACGTGCATGTCGGCGGCGGCGGCAGGCTGCGCCCGGACGGCACGGCGCCGTTCGCCAGTTTCAGGGTGCTCGACTGCGTCATCGTCAGCCGCCCGCAGCTGTCGCAGTACGGCACTGGCCTGGAGACCAAATTCTATCCGCCTTCGCCGTTCGTGGCCAAGGACGGCGGCGGCGACAAGAATGCCACGATCCGCCTGGCGGCGGACAGGTTCGCGCCGTGGATAGGCGGGCCGACCAAAAAAGGCTATTTCCGCCGAGTCCAGGCGTGGGACGACTACCTGCAAGTGGGGGATGGCCTGGGGCGTTGGGAAATATCGTTCGTGATCACGGTGGAGATCACCGGGACCGATGGCCGCATCACCGAGCGCGTGTTCGGCTTCGATCCCGAAGGCACCGTCGGCTCCGGCCTGAATCCCCCTTAATCGTTTGCGCCCGGCAAGTCCTTGCCGGCCTGGCGCAGGTGGCGCCGCAAGGCCTCGGCCGGCGTGCGCAGTTGCGACGCGCACAGCCCCACGTCGCCGCGATGCGCCTGCGCCGCGGCGCTGATTTCGTCCTGCGGAATCAGCGCCGCCGGACGGATCGCCGGATGCGCCTCGATCAGCTTGTATAACGATGGCCGCGAGATGCCCAGCTGCTGGGCCGCCCCGCTGATCTGCCAGCCATTTTCTTCCATCGCCTGCAGCACATCCTCGTTGCCGATCGACGCCAGCCGGCGCCGCGCCGGCGCTTCGGCTCCGGCCTGCGCGGCCGCCTCGTGTTTGCCGGCGATGACCGAACGCGAGATGAACGGTTCGCGGACAAATTGGGACAGGCCCGGTAGCTGGCCTGCGCGCTGCGCCATCACGGCGCGCCGCGTCACATTGGCCAGCTGGCGGATATTGCCGGGCCAGTCGTAATTGCACATTTCGCTGACCAGTCCGGCCGGAAAGGCGGCCAGTTCCTGCGCGCTGTCGACGCAGGCGCGCAGCGAATGGAGCAGCAGCACGCCGATATCCTCGCGCCGCTCGCGCAGCGCCGGCACCCGGATCACGAACGATTCCATACGCCGCAACAAGGGTTGGTTGAAGCCCTTGGCATCGAGATCCTGGTCGGTCGCGGCGATCAGGCGGGCGCTGGTGGCCGCTTCCTGGTTCGCGCCCAGCGGCCGGTAGCGGCCCGTCTCGAGGACCCTGAGCAGCATCGGCTGCACCGAGGCCGGCGTGTCGCCCAGTTCATCGAGGAACAGCGTGCCGCCGTCGGCTTCGGCGAACAGGCCCTGGCGCGCAGCCTGGGCGCCGGTGTAGGCGCCCTTGACGGCGCCGAACAGGTCGGCCGCGGCCAGCGCTTCGTTCAGCGTCGCCATGTTGACCGCCACCAGCGGCAGCGTGCTGCGCTTGCCGGCGGCGTGGATGGCGCGTGCCGCGACGTCCTTGCCGGTTCCCGTTTCGCCCAGCAGCAGCACCGGCAGGTCGGTTGCGGCGACCTGGCGTATCAGTTCGCGCGTGGCGATCGCGCCGCTGCTCACGCCGAGCAGGCCGGGCACCGTGTTCGCGCGCGGGAAGGAAGTCATCCAGTGCAGGCATAGCAGCACCTGCCCACCCAGACCCAGTACGACGCCGCGCGCGACCTCGTCGCGCTCGAACGTCAGCGGCGCGCCCAGCACGGCGCCATTGACTTCGACCGCCATGCGGCTATCCGGGGCGGTGATCTCGACCCCATCGTCCTGCGTGCGGCGCAGGTGCAAGGGCGCGCGCGCGATGGCGCGCTGGCCGAGCGCGATGCCGTCCTGACCCGGCCGGAAAAACAGCGGCGCATAGCGGCTCACTTCGATGGCGCCTTCGCCGGGCGGCCCGATGAACTGTTCGCCGATGCGTTCGTGGTCGGGATGCCAGAGGATGGTCAGGCCGAGCAGGGCGGCCATGCGTGCGCCATCCTGCGCGAACAACTGGGTCGTCAGAGTATTGTCCAGGTCGCTCACGCTTCAGGGTTCCCTTGTTGTGCTGGTTGCAGTTGCGGCAAATTTTACATGTAAAGCGCGCGCGTTGACACGCTAGTTGACGGCCAGGACGCCTGTTTTGCAGCGCAATCTGGACTTTTCAGCATGGCACAAAAGTTGCGTTATCAAATACATGAGCGCGCGGCGCTGTCGCACAGTAGTCCAGGGAGAACCAGGCATGGAAATCGTGATCGAAAGTTATGCGGCAGTCGGCGTGTCCGGCAGTGCCACCAGCGGCGTGGCGCAGGTATGGCTGCCGCCCGGCTACACGCTCACCTGCGGCGGCGCCTACGATCTCGGGCGCGGCCCCGCCAACACGCTGACCTCGTGCTACCCGATCCGCAATCCGCAAGGCGATTACAACGGCTGGGCGGCGGCCGGGTGCGAGCCGTTTCCGCTGGCCGTGTACGCGATCGGCATCAAGGTCACGCGCGGCGGCATGCCGGTCAGGGTGGAGCAGAAAGTGTTTTGCGCCACCAGCGCGCGCGTCAGCGAGCCCGGTGTCAGCGCGCGCCTTGGCGCCGGCTGGATCGGCACCGGCGGCGGGGCGCAGGACAATTGCGCCGGCGCCGCCGGCTCCAATGTGCTCACGGCCAGCTTTCCCTTGATCGGGCCGGACGGCAAAATCTGCGGCTGGAGCGTGAGCGGCAAGGACCCGCAGGAAGAGGCGCAGGCCCGCGTGACCGCGTTCGTGATCGGCATCCGGGGCGCCGACGGCATCGCGCTCGATGCCAGCATCGTGCTCAACTCGAGCATGATGACGGGTTTTCCGAGCGCCATGGTCAAGGCGCCGCGCGGCAGCGCCGTGGTGGCCGGTGGCGGCGCACTGCGCGCTGCCGCCGGCCAGGGCCAGATGCTCAGCGCAAGCTGCCCGGTCATCAACGGCCGCGATGGGCGCCTGACGGGCTGGTATGCCGCGCGCAAGGTCATGCATGCAGCGCCCACCGGCGCCATCACGACCTACGGCGTGTTGCTGGAGGCGGCTTGATATGCGCTTCGCCCACAACGCCTATAATGCCTACGCATACCTTAAGGAGGAGCGCATGTTTACTATTCGGATGGCGTATGCCTCCGACAAGCCGCTGCTGGAAGCGTTGATCCGCAAATCGGGGATCGGCCTGAGCGCCGGCTTTTATACGGACGAGCAGGCCGCTGCCATTACGCGCGAAGTGTTCGGGGTCGACAGCGCGCTGGTGGCCGATGGCAGCTATTTTGCAATCGAGGCCGGCGACGCGATCGTCGCCTGCGGCGGCTGGAGCAAACGCGCCACCGATTTTGGCGGCGACCAGGCCAAGAGCGGCGACGACCGCCTGCTCGACCCGGCCACGGAACCGGCGCGCATCCGTGCCTTTTTTGTCGATCCTGACTTCGCGCGCCAGGGGCTGGGCGGCATGCTGCTCGAGCATTGCACCAAGGCCGCTGCCAGGGCCGGCTTCAAGGCGCTGGAACTGGTATCGACCATGCCGGGCGAGCCGCTCTACCTGCACCATGGCTTCAGCGCGCTCGAATGCATCGAACTGCCCCTGTCGGGCGGCGTCAGCGTCGCGCTGACGCGGATGCGCAAGGAAATCGCCTAAGGCGGATTCAATCCCGATCCGACCGTGCCTTCCGGTTCGGTGGCGATGGACGGCGTGACCTGGGTCTCATGCGGCGATTGCTGCGCGTCGGCCGGATCGGGCAACGCGTCCGAGTCACCTGGATTCTGTTCGCTTGCGCCGGCGGTCTTCTGAAATTGGCTCATGTCTGATTCCTGGTTTGTGATTGCGGGAAAACCGCAATGACCATAGCGCAGAATTGAACAATATTCAACTTAATTGCTCAGGATCGCCAGCAGGCCGTCCAGGCCAGTGTGGTTCAGCGCGACATCGGCCTGGGCCCGCACCACCGGCTTGGCGCGGAACGCCAGCGACAATCCGGCAATGCCCATCATCGCCAGGTCGTTGGCGCCGTCGCCCATGACGATCGCCTGCTGCGGGCTGATCCCCATCTGCGCGCACACGCGTTCGACGGTGCGCCGCTTTTCGGCGGCGTCCACGATGCCGCCCGCCACGCGCCCGGTCAGCTTGCCGTCGACGATTTCCAGCACGTTGGCGTGCGTGTAATCCAGGCCCAGGCGGTCCTTCAGGCGGTCGGTAAAGAACGTGAAGCCCCCCGACACCAGCAGCGTCTTCAACCCTGCCGCCTTGACGCCGGCCAGCATCGCTTCGCCGCCCATCGAGATGGCCAGGCGCTCGCTGTAGACGCGCTCGAGCGCGCCGGCGGCCAGGCCCTTGAGCAGCGCCACGCGCCGTTCCAGGCTTTCGGAAAATTCCAGTTCGCCGCGCATGGCCGCCTCGGTGATCTCGGCCACCTGCGGCTTGAGGCCCTGCATGTCGGCGATTTCGTCGATGCATTCGATGGTGATCAGCGTCGAATCCATGTCCATCGCCACCAGCCTGAAGTCGGCCAGGCTGCGCCCGGGCGCGATGAAGGTCGCGTCCAGGCCGGCGGCATCGGCAGCCGTGTCGATAGTCTGCCTGAGGAAGTCCGAACAGGCGACGCCTTCGCAGCGCACGGCATGCGCGCCGAGCGCAATCACGCGTGCGGCGCCGGCCAGCGTGGCGATCCGGTTCAGGCTTTCGGTGCTGGCGTTCGGGCCTTGCAAGACCAGGTTCATGTTCATATTCTTATGCGGTCAGTTGTTTGATGGTGTGCTTGATCTGGGTCACGCGCGCGGCCAGGTCGGGCATGTTGGCGGTAATGCGCAGCTTGTCCTGGCCGGCCAGCTTGATGTGCTTGTTCTTCTGGATCAGGGCGATGATGCGCATCGAATCGATCGGCGGATTGACCATGAACTGCATGCTGGCCGCTTCGCCATGGGCGTCGATCTTGATGATGCCGACCGCCTTGGCCGCCACCCGCAGGCGGTGCGTTTCGATCAGCGCGCAGACCGGGTCGGGCAGCTTGCCGAAACGGTCGATCAGCTCTTCCTGCATGTCGTCGATTTTTTCGCCGGTGCCGCAGTTGGCCAGCCGCTTGTAGATCGACAGGCGTTCGTGCACGTCGCCGCAGAAGTCGGCCGGCAGCAGCGCCGGCACGTGCAGGTTGATTTCGGTGGTGGTGGCCAGCGGCGCGGCCAGGTCGGGCTCCTTGCCGGCCTTGAGCGAGCGCACCGCCTCGTTGAGCATGTCCGAATACAGCTGGAAGCCGATTTCGAGCATCTCGCCGGACTGGTTCTCGCCCAGTACTTCGCCGGCGCCGCGGATTTCCAGGTCGTGCATCGCCAGGAAAAAGCCGCTGCCCAGTTCTTCCATCTGCTGGATCGCGTCCAGGCGGCGCTGCGCCTGCTTGGTCAGCCCGGTCACGTCGGTCACCAGCAGATAGGCATAGGCCTGGTGGTGCGAGCGGCCGACGCGCCCGCGCAGCTGGTGCAACTGGGCCAGGCCGAACTTGTCGGCGCGGTGCATGATGATGGTGTTTGCGGTCGGCACATCGATGCCGGTCTCGATGATGGTGGTGCACAGCAGGATGTTGTAGCGCTGCGCCACGAAGTCGCGCATGACCTTTTCCAGGTCGCGCTCGTGCATCTGGCCGTGGGCGACGCCGATGCGCGCTTCCGGCAGCAGCTCGGACAGCATCGCCATGCGGTTCTGGATGGTCTCGACTTCGTTGTGCAGGAAGTAGATCTGGCCGCCGCGCTTGAGTTCACGCAGGCAGGCTTCGCGGATGATCGAGCCGTCTTCGCTGCGCACGAACGTCTTGATCGCCAGCCGCTTTTGCGGCGCGGTGGCGATGATCGAAAAGTCGCGCAGGCCTTCGAGCGCCATGCCCAGCGTGCGCGGGATCGGGGTGGCGGTCAGCGTCAGCACGTCGACTTCGGCGCGCAGGGCTTTCAGTGCCTCCTTCTGGCGCACGCCGAAGCGGTGCTCCTCGTCGATGATGACCAGGCCGAGACGCTCGAACTTGACGTCGGGCGAGAGCAGCTTGTGGGTGCCGATGACGATGTCGAGCGTGCCGTCGGCCATGCCCTTGATGGCGGTGTTGATCTCCTTGCCGGTCCGGAAGCGCGACAACTCGGCGATGCGCACCGGCCAGTCGGCAAAGCGGTCGGCGAAAGTCTGCGCGTGCTGTTCGGCCAGCAGCGTGGTCGGCGCCAGGATCGCGACCTGCTTGCCGCCCATGACGGCGATAAAGGCGGCCCGCAGCGCCACTTCGGTCTTGCCGAAGCCGACGTCGCCGCACACCAGCCGGTCCATCGGTTTGCCGCCGACCATGTCCTTGATGACGTTGTTGATCGCCTCGGCCTGGTCGGGCGTTTCCTCGAAGCCGAAACTGTCGGCGAAGTTCTGGTAGTCGTGCGCCGAATACTCGAACGAATGGCCCTTGCGTAGCGCGCGCCGGGCGTACAGGTTGAGCAGTTCGGCGGCGGTGTCGCGCACCTGCTCGGCGGCCTTGCGCTTGGCCTTTTCCCATTGGCCGGAGCCGAGCGAGTGCAGCGGCGCATCCTCTGGCGCGGCGCCCGAATAGCGCGAAATCACGTGCAGCTGCGAGACCGGCACATACAGCTTGGTGTCTTTCGCGTATTCGAGATGCAGGAATTCGGTCTCGCCTTCGCCCAGGTCCATGCTGGCCAGGCCCATGTAGCGCCCGATGCCGTGGTTGATGTGGACCACCGGGTCGCCGATCTTCAGTTCGGACAGGTCGCGCACCATCGATTCGACCTGGGTCACGCCTTCCTGCTTCTTCTTGCCGACGCGCCGGCCCGAGCCGGCATACAGCTCGGTCTCGGTGATGAAGACCAGTTCGCCGGCGGCCGCTTCCGACAGCTCGAAGCCGGCCTGCAGCGGCGCCACGCCGAGCGCCAGTTTGGCGCTTGAGAGCAGGAAACCGGCAAAGCCCTCGACCGGGCTTGGCGCCAGCTGGTATTCGTTGAAGTACTGCTGCAGCGTTTCGCGGCGGCCGTTCGACTCGGCGCAGATCATCACGCGCTTGCCGGTTTGCAGCAGGAACGCGCGCAAATTGGTCAGCGGGTCGTCGATGCGGCGGTTGACGGCGATATTCGGGATCGGCCCCGACAGCTCGGACGGCTGCAGGTCGGCATCCTTGGCGATGCTCCAGCGTCCGTAGGCCTTGGCCAGTGTGAAGAAGTTTTCGTCGCTGAGGAAAATCTCGTCGGGCGCCAGGATCGGGCGGTCGCGGTCGGACTTGAGGAAGCGGTAGCGCGCTTCGGTATCGACCCAGAAGCGCTTGATGGCGGCGTCGATGTCGCCCACCAGCGCCAGGCTGGCGCCTTGCGGCAGGTAGTCGAACAGCGTGGAGGTCTGCTCGAAAAACAGCGGCAGGTAGTACTCGATGCCGGCCGAGGCAATGCCGCTCTTGATGTCCTTGTACACCACCGAGCGTGATGGATCGCCCTCGAAGCGTTCGCGCCAGCGGTTGCGAAACGTGGTGCGGGCCGCTTCGTCCATCGGGAATTCGCGGCCCGGCAGCAAGCGCACCTCGCGCACCGGGTACAGCGAACGCTGGGTGTCGGCGTCGAAGGTGCGGATGGTTTCGATCTCGTCGCCGAACAGGTCGAGCCGGTAGGGCAGGGCGGAGCCCATCGGGAACAGGTCGATCAGGCCGCCGCGCACCGAGTATTCGCCGGGCGACATCACCTGCGAATTATGGGTGTAGCCGGCCAGCGTCAACTGGGCCTTGAGCTTGGTCTCGTCGAGCTTTTCGCCCTGCTTGAAAAAGAAGGTGTAGCCGGCCAAGAACGACGGCGGCGCCAGCCGCACCAGCGCCGTGGTGGCCGGCACGATCAGCACATCGCAGTGGCCGTTCTGGACTTCGTACAGCGTGGCCAGGCGCTCCGAGACCAGGTCCTGGTGCGGCGAGAACGCGTCGTAGGGCAGGGTTTCCCAGTCGGGCAGCAAATGGCAGGCCAGCTTGTCCTCGGCGAACCACGGAATCTCGGCCAGCAGGCGCTGGCCATCGCTGGCGTTGGCCACCACGACCACCAGCATCTGCTTGCCCGCCTTCAGTTCGAGCGCGGCCACGGCCAGCGCGTAGGCGTCCGAAGAACCGTACAGGGTCGGAAGCGCGAAACGATTGCCGGATTTGGGGAGGGATTTTTTTAAATCGAAAGGCATGCAGGCTGGGTTGATTGATGCGTCGTCGGGAGCCGTCGATTATACCGTAGGGAGGAAAAGCGCATGCGCGCCGGCCGCATGCGCTTGCCGCTCAATGCAGCTCGGCGCCCAGCTTGCTGAAGCAGGCCTGCATGGCTCCGTCCAGCGATGCCATCACGGCCGATTCGTCCAGGCCGAGCTGGCCAGCATCGGCCAGCATGCGCAGCTTGGCGAGCCGGTCGGCCGTGGCCAGCGTGCGCACCAGTGCCGACAGGTTCGGATGGCCGACGCGGCCGATCGCCGTCGCTATCGCAGCCGGAAACTCCCACATCGCGGCGATGCGCGACGACAGCGTGCGCGCGTGCTCGGACAGCGCCGCGAAAAACTCGGGCGACTGCGGCAGCACGCCATTCGGATACAGCTGGTCGAACAGGCGGAAGGCGACGATCAGGCCCACGTTGTGCATCAGTCCGGCCAGGTAGGATTCGAAAGGACTCGCTTGCAGGCCGGGCGCGCGCAGGCTGGCCGCGGTCGCGCATTTTTCGGAATGGCGCCAGACCTGCGGCGCGGCCAGGCGCGCCAGGTGGCCGGACTGGGCGCTGATGACGGGCCGGAACGCGACGCGCGCCAGCAGCAGGCGCATGCCGTTCTGCCCGAGCAGCATCAGCGCCGCTTCGATCGTGCTGATCGGCTTGCTGGAGCGGTAATACGGGCTGTTCGCGGCGCGGATGACTTCGCCCACCAGCACCACGTCCTGCGCCAGGATGTGCGACAGCGTGGCGGTCGAGATGGTGTCGTCGCGCAGGCTGGCCAGCAATTGCGGCACCACGGCCGGCACGCGCGGAATCAGGTGGGCGCCGGCGCTGGGCGACTCGGCCATGCGCGCCAGTTCGCTGAGCATCAGCCGTTCGGCGCCGGGGGCCGGCACGCCGGCGCCGGGACGCGTCAGCCAGCGGAAAAAGGCGGGGTCGAGTGCGGCCGGATCGAGCTCGATCGCGGCGGCGGCCAGGTGGGCGGCCGCTTCGGCCGGACCGGCAACGGGGATATGCACCGGCGCGCCGCCAAACCAAGCCATGATCCAGTGTCTACTCATGTCGCTAGCCCCAATCGCGCGCTGGTGCAGATGAGCGATTTTACACCGGGTTTAACGTTTCGCGGAGGCAGTATCAGGCGATTGTATTGCTGGGTGGAAAGCCGTTGCCGGCTTGCCCGTCAGGCGCTCGGCGGGCGCCGGTTGGCGATCCCGAACGGCACGTGCACCATCGGGATGGTCCCGCCCGGGGACGCCTTCAAATGGGTCAGCTGGTCGTCGAAGAAGATATGCGGTTTGAAGACCGACAGCACCCGGGCCTTGTTCATGCCGCCCAGGAAAAACGTCTCGTTGGCCGACACGCCCCAGCTCTTGAGCGTGGTGACGACGCGCTCGTGTGACGGCGCGTTGCGCGCGGTGATAATCGCGATGCGCAAGATCTTCTTGTAGCTCGGGTCGCGCCGTTGCGCGCGTTCTTCCATGCGCTGCATCAACGCCAGCTTCTGGAACATCTCGGCCAGCGGCCCCGGCTGGTGCGGCGTGGCTACGTGCTTGGTTTCGTGCGCATGGAATTCGTCGATGTCGTTATTGCGCTTGAAGATGGTCTCCGATTCATCGTCGGCGATGACGCCGTCGAAGTCGAAGGCCACGCGCAGCTCGACGTCGTCATCGTCGTCGTCGATCTTGGACGGCAGCACCAGCCCGGCCGGATAGTTGGCCGCGATCGCGCTCTTGACGTCTTCTTCGTTGGCCGACAGGAACAGCGCCGCGTTGAAGGCGGGCAGGTAGGTGTAGGGCGACTTGCCGGTCATGAAGGCGGCGCGCGAGATGTCCAGGCCGTAATGGGCGATCGAGCGCATCACGCGCAAGCCGGTCTCGGGCGAATTGCGCGAGAACAGCACGACCTCGACCGGCGTCTGGCGCGGGAAGCACTTGTTGATGTTGAGGAAGCGCCGGATGAAGGGGAAGGCCACGCCCTTGCCCAGGATGGTATCGATATTCTGTTCCTGGTAGGCGCGGTACTGGTCCGGCCCGCGCTCGAGATAGACCTGGTGCGATGCGGTCAGGTCGAACAGCGCGCTCGACGCCACGCCGATGACCAGTTTGTGCTCGATCTGAAACGCCATCCGTATTCCCCGCTTGTAAGTTGTGGCTGATTCTACATGATGCGTTGAATCTTATGCCGCCATCACGGTCGAATCAGGATCTGCCAGGAGGCCAACATGACAACCGAAAAGCTGGAGCCGAATGCCTGGGAAGGGTATTTCGATGCAATGTCCAAGGTCCTGCCTGGCAAGCAGGCGGAAATCGAAGTCAACTCGCTGAGGATAGGCGCCCAGCTCGAGGCCGAATTCAGTCCATTCCTGGGCATCGTATACGACCATCGGAGCGGCATCGTCGAGGTCTTGCTCGAAGGGCTGGACCACACGATCGCCAACGTGCGCGAGGTGTTCGTCGACCATGACGGCGTCAACCTGAACAGCATCAGCGTGACCGACGCCGACGGCGTCCAGCAGGTGATCCGGCTGCGCGACCCGGTCATGCTGCCGGCCCCGCCGGCGCAGCATGAGGGTGAGAGCGGGTGGCCGTAAGCAGATGCTCCGTCCTTTGCACCCGTTTCCAGGCCATGCTCAAGAAAAGCGTGCTAATACCCAACAAGCAGTTTCAAACAGATACCAGTGCAAGTATCATGGAGGCACCAGATCCTGATTGCAAAGTGCCATGAAGAAGCCTGAACGAATCGGACCCTACACCTTGCAAAGTCCCCTCGGGGATAGCGCGCGCGGCAATGTCTGGCTGGCCCGGGCCGGCGCCGGCAAGGTGGCGCTCAAGCTGGCGCGCGCCGATGATGCGCCGGGGCGCGAACGGCTGCTGCGCGAGTGCGACCTGGCGATCATGTTCGATCATCCCAACATCGTGCGCATCCACGAATGCGGCGCGGCGAAAGGGGTTACCTGGATCGCGATGGGCTACGTGGCCGGGCCGCACGGCACGCTGACGCTGGCCAATTTCAGGCAGCTGCTGCTGGCCATGGTGCACGTGCACGCGAACGGCATCATCCACGCCGACATCCGTTACGCGAACTTGCTGCTCGATGAATTTGGCGACCTGCGGCTGGCCGGTTTCGGCGCCGCCCGGCGCCGGGGCGAGGACATGGCGGCGGCGTCGGGCACGCCGCAGATGATGTCGCCCGAGCAGCTGCGCGGCCAGGCCATCGATACCCGCGCCGACATTTTCGCAGCCTGCGTGGTGCTGTACCAGGTGTTGACCGGCAAGCGCCCGTTCGAAGGGAGCGCCTTCGAAGTGATGCAGCAGATTTCACACGACAGCCAGCCCGCGCCGTCGGCCGTGGCGCCCAGCCTGGGCACCAGCTTCGACGATATCGTGCGGCGCGGCCTGGCGCGCAACAAGGACGACCGCTTCGGCAGCGCGTTCGAATTCCTCAGCGCCTTCGATGCGGCCTGCCGGCGCGGCGTCAGGATCTCCGCGTAGGCAGGCGCTGCGCTTATTCCTTGATGGCTTCGACCGCGATGGTCAGCGTGACGTCGTCGCTGACGTTGGGCGCGTATTTGCCGGCATTGAACTCGGTGCGCTTGATCTTGGTGAAGGCATTGGCGCCGCAGGCTTCCTTCTTGGCCATCGGGTGCGGCATGCACTTGAACGACGTGACTTCCAGCGTCACCGGCTTGGTGATGCCCTTGATGGTCAGGTTGCCGTCGACCGAGGCCAGCATGTCGCCCTTGAAATTGAGCTTGCTCGACTTGAAGGTGATGGTCGGGAATTTCTTGGTATCGAAGAAGTCCTCGCCCTGGATATGGCCGTTCAGCAGCGGCACGCCAGTGTCGACCGAGGTGGTGTCGATGGTCACGTCGACCGAGCCGGCCTTCGCAGCGCGGTCGAGCACGATCTTGCCCGACGTCTTGTCGAAACGGCTGACCTGGTTCGAGAAGCCGAAATGGCTGTACTCGAAACGCGGGAAGGTGTGGTTGTTGTCGATGATGAAGGTTTCAGGGGCGGCGAAGGCGGACAGCGACAGGCCGGCGGCGAGGACGAAGGCACTCAGTTTTTTCATGTGGGTTCCGATAACGGTGATGTTGGGGGATGGATCTGCGACACGGTCATTATGCGGTGCGCATGCCAGAAGCAAAAACGGAAAATATGCGACGCTATTATCGATAAAATCGATGATGGCCGGCGCCCGCTAGTGCTTGCATTGAAATAGTACAACCGTAATATTATCGCGGCTACCATTTAATTTGGCCATCTCGATCAATTGGGCGCAGCTGGCGCCCAAGTCCCCGGCCTGGGCCGCGCCCATCACGGCGGCGATCTGCTCGTCGGCGAGGGTGCCGTGCAAGCCGTCGCTGCAAATGAGGTACAGGTCGCCCGGCGTCACCGGGCGCGTTTGCAGCTCGGGCTTGACGCCGCACGACGGGCCCAGCGCCTGCAGCAGCAGGTTGCGTGGCGGCAGATTCTGGCTGACGCCGGACTCGATCGCCTTCTGGTACATGGTCTGGTCGCGCGTGAGCTGGACCAGGCGGCCGTCGCGCAGCCGGTACAGGCGCGTGTCGCCGACGTGGAACACCAGCGCCGGGCCGTCCGGCGCCGGCTGCCACAGCCCGGTCAGCGTGGTGCCCATGCCGCCGCCGCTGCCGCGCCGGTTGTCGACGTTGGTCTGGTACATGCGCTGGTTGGCAAACTCGACCGCCTCGTGCAGCGTCGTCATCGCGTTGTAGCTCGCTTCGCTCCATTCGCTGTCGGGATCGTAGCGGCTCGGATTGAACACGCTCGGCTTGGCATTGGCCTCGATGCCATCCTCCTGGTCGGCGACGCGGGTGCGCAGGAAGTGCAGCAGCGAAATCAGGGCGTCCGAGCTGGCGATTTCGCCGGCCTCGTGGCCGCCCATGCCGTCGGCCACGGCCAGCAGGCCGAGCTCGGGGTCAATCAGGAAGTTGTCCTCATTGGACGGACGCACCGTGCCGGTATCGGTCATGCCGAAGGCTGGCCCGAGCGCGAGCTGATATTCGACCGATGGCGAAAGTTGCTTCCAGACGTACAAAATGACTCCCTGTGTATGACGAAATGCTGCTCGTCAACTGTGTTTGTAAATATGCTAACACAGGTGCCATCTTGCTACGATTATTTTTTCGCCCGGCCGGTCCTTGGTCGTTGTTTATTCGGTCGGCACGGGCTGGGGCGTCTCCGCCGGCTCGGGCAGGGCGGCCGGCAACTGCTCGATATCGATGCTCTTGAAGTCGTTCGCGCCGGCGTATTCGGCATAGACCCAGTCGTCGTCTTCGCGGCTCACGCCCTCCGGCGTGGCGCGCTCGCGCACCGGCTGTTTGGCCAGCGCCACGCGCATGTAGTCGATCCAGATCGGCATCGCCAGGGTGGCGCCGAATTCGCGTCCGCCCAGCGACTTCGGATCGTCGTAGCCCATCCAGGCCACCGCCACCACGTTGGCGCCGTAGCCGGCGAACCAGCCGTCGACGGCGTCGCTGGTGGTGCCGGTCTTGCCGGCGATGTCGTTGCGGCCCAGCTTCTGGGTGGCGGCCGCGCCGGTGCCGTAGCGCGTCACGTCGCGCAGCATGGTGTCCATGACGAAGGCGTTGCGCGGATCGATCACGCGCGCCGTCTCGTCCGGCTCGGGGGCCGGCTTGGTCTCGGCGATCACCGCGCCGCTGGCATCCTTGACCATCGCGATCAGGTAAGGCTTGACCTGGTAGCCGCCGTTGGCGAACACCGCGTAGGCACCGGCCATCTGCAGCGGCGTGACGGCTCCCGTGCCGAGCGCCAGGGTCAGGTTGCGCGGCTGCTTTTCGGCCGTGAAGCCGAACTTGACGAGGTAGTTCGACGCATACGGCACGGTGATCGCGCGCAGCAGGCGCACCGACGGCACGTTCTTCGAATGGGCCAGCGCATTGCGCATCGATACCTGGCCGTCGTATTTACCATCGTCGTTCTGCGGCGACCAGGTGGCGCCGGCATTCTCGCCCGGCATGTCGAGCGGTTCGTCGAGGATCTGGGTGCCGGGCGAATAACCTTTTTCCAGCGCCGCCGAATAGATAAACGGCTTCATCGAGGAGCCGGGCTGGCGCCAGGCCTGGGTCACGTGGTTGTATTTCTGCAGGTTGTAGTCGAAGCCGCCGACCAGCGCGTGGTAGGCCCCGGTCTTCGCATCGATGGCCACGAAGGAGGCCGCCACCAGCGGCACCTGGGCGATCGCCCAGCCCTTGCCCTCCTGCGCGATGCGCACGACAGCGCCGGCGCGCAGCTTGAGCGCCGGCTTGGCTTTGCCGGCCAGGGCCGGCGCCGCAAACTGCAGGCCGGCGCCGCTGATGGCGATATGGTCGCCGTTCAGGTTTTCGACCGTGACCAGTTTGGCGCTGGCGGCGATGACGATCACCGGCACCAGGCCGTCGCTGGAAGGGCGGGCGCGGATCGCTTCGTTGATGGCGTCTTCGCGCTCGGCCGCGTCCTCCGGCAGTTCGATGAACGCTTCCGGGCCGCGGTAGCCGTGGCGCTGGTCGTAGGCGAGCACGTTGCGGCGCACCGAATCGTAGGCCGCGTCCTGCTCGGCCTTGCGGATCGTGGTGATCACCGACAGGCCGCGGGTATAGGCTTCGTCCTTGAATTCGGCGACCACTTCCTGGCGCACCAGTTCGGCCACGTATTCGGCATGGGTGTCGAACTCCTGGCGCGTGCTGGCGATGCGCATCGGCTCGGCCATCGCCGTCGCATACTGCGCCGCCGTGATGAAGCCGACGTCGCGCATGCGCCGCAGCACCACTTCCTGGCGCTGCTTGGCGCGGTGCGGATTGATGGCCGGATTGTGGCGCACCGGATCTTGCGGTATCCCCGCCAGCATGGCCATCTCGCCGATCGACAGCTGGCCCAGGCTCTTGCCGAAGTAGGCGCGCGCGGCGCTGCCGACGCCGTACGAGCGCCGGCCCATGAAGATCTGGTTCATGTACAGCTCGAGGATCTGGTCCTTGGAGAGCGCCTGTTCGATCTTGTAGGCCAGCGCCACCTCGTTGACCTTGCGCGAAATCTGCTTGTCGCGCGACAGGAAGAAATTGCGCGCCACCTGCATCGTGATGGTCGAACCGCCCTGGCGAAAGCCGCCGGCCAGGTTGGCGCGCGCGGCCGCCAGGGCGCGGATCCAGTCGATGCCGTGGTGCTCGTAGAAGCGGGTGTCCTCGATCGCCAGCACGGCCTTTTTCATCAGGTCGGGCACTTGCGCGATCGGCACGAAGTCGCGGTGCTCCTCGCCGAATTCGCCGATCAGCACATTGTCGGCGGTGTAGATGCGCAGCGGGATCTTGGGCTTGTAGTCGGTGACGGCGTCGATCTTCGGTACATTCGGATAGACCGCGATGAAGAAGTAGGCCACCAGGCCCAGGAAGGCCAGCAGGCCGGCGGCGGCAATCGCGATCGCGCCGCGAATGAGGACAATGCGGCGCGGCCAGCGCAGGGGGAATATGCTTGGAATGGTCAAAAGGTACTCTCTGGGTAGGGCCGTTCCGGTATTGACGGCCAGGTCGGGGTGATTATAATCCAACGCAATTTCGCTTCCCGTTGAAACCGTGTGTGCTTGTATGCGATAGTCACGCACCTCTTGACTTCAGGATTTGCCGCCATGCCCCAAGATACACCGCCGACCGCCTTCAAACCGTACATCCCGGCGTCCGCGCAATTGCCCGAAATGACGCCGCGCGCGCTGATACTCGGGGTCATCCTGGGCCTGTTGTTCGGCGCCTCGTCGCTGTACCTGGTGCTCAAGGTCGGCCTGACGGTGAGCGCCTCGATCCCGGTCGCGGTGATCGCGATCACGCTGTTCGGCATGGCGAAGAAAATCGGCGGCACCGATTCGAGCATCCTGGAAAACACCACCACGCAGACGGCCGGCTCGGCCGGCGAATCGCTCGCCTTCGGGCTGGGCGTGACCATGCCGGCGATTATGATCCTCGGCTTCGAACTCGAGATCTGGCGCGTGATGCTGGTCGGCGTGCTGGGCGGCTTGCTGGGTATCTTGTTGATGATCCCGATGCGCCGCACCATGATCGTGGATCAGCACAATGAGTTGAAATATCCTGAAGGGACCGCTTGCGCCGAAGTGTTGAAGGCGGCCGCCACCGACAGTTCGCGCATTGCCGCCGGCGAAAGTATCCAGAAGGAATCGGCCGCCGCGCAAGACGCGAAAAAGCGCGCCAAGATCATTTTCGGCGGTTTCGGCATCGGCTTGCTGTACAAAGTGCTCAACGTCTCGTTCAAAGGCTGGAAAGACACCCCCGGTGTCGAGTTCGG
>JANYGW010000189.1 GCA_025359245.1 Massilia sp. | reverse complement strand
GACAGCCACGGCGGCTTCGACCTGTCGGGCAAGCCGGGCAGCGACGGCGACGAATTCAAGCTGGTCGCCAAATACGGCTTCAAGTCCGGCAAGTCGACCCACAAGGACCGGCTCGACACGATACGCGACGTGGCCGACGATTACGGCATCGTCATCGACACCCACACGGCCGACGGCATCAAGGTCGCGCGCGAACACATGGTGCCGGGCGTGACGATGATCGTGCTCGAAACGGCGCTGGCGGCGAAGTTCAACGAAACCATACTCGATGCGCTGGGCGAGGACGCGCTGCGCCCGCCCGGCTTTGAAAACATCGAAGCGCTGCCGCAGAAATTTGTCGTGATGTCGACCGACGTCGCGCAGATGCAAGCCTACATCGCCGCCCACACCGGCCTGTGACGCAGTGCAGATAACGAAGTGAAGATGACGAAGTGAAGATCAACCTATGAGCGAGTACAAACCCAAGCCCTTGATGGCCGTGCGCGAAGCGCTCGATTTCCTGCTGGCCGCCGCGCGCCCCGTGGCCGAAACGGAAACCGTGGCGACGCTGAGCGCCAACGGCCGCGTGCTGGCCAGGGCGCAGACTTCGGCCATCAACGTGCCGGCCATAGACAACACGCAGATGGACGGCTACGCCGTGCGCGCCGCCGATTGCGTCAGCGGTTCGGCCACGCTGACGGTGTCGCAGCGCATAGCGGCCGGCCACGTCGGCCAGCCGCTGCTGCCGGGCAGCGCGGCGCGCATCTTCACCGGCGCCCTGATACCGGAAGGCGCGGACGCCGTCGTCATGCAGGAACAGTGCGAACTGGTGGATAACCAGGTCGCCAATTTCGTCACCGTCAGACACGCGCCCAAGCCGGGCGAATGGATACGCCGCGCCGGCGAGGACATCACCGCCGGCAGCGTGATCCTGCCGGCCGGCACGCGCCTGCGCAGCCAGGAGCTGGGCCTGGCGGCGTCGGTCGGACTGGCCGAGCTGCCGGTCAGGCGCAAGCTGCGCGTGGCCGTCTTCTTCACCGGCGACGAACTGGCCATGCCGGGCGAGCCGCTGGCGCCGGGCGCGGTCTACAACTCCAACCGCTACACGCTGCGCGCGCTGCTGGAAAACCTCGGCTGCGACGTCACCGACCACGGTATCGTGCCCGACTCGCTGGAGGCCACCCGCGCCACCCTGCGCGCCTGCGCGCGCGAGCACGATTTGATTATCACGTCCGGCGGCGTGTCGGTCGGCGAGGAAGATCACATCAAGCCGGCCGTCGAAGCGGACGGGCGCTTGAACCTGTGGCAGATCGCCGTCAAGCCGGGCAAGCCGCTGGCCTTCGGCGAAGTGGGACAGGCTTTCTTCGTCGGCCTGACGTGCAATCCGGTGTCGAGCTTCGTCACCTTCCTGCTGTTCGTGCGGCCCTTCATCCTGCGCCTGCAAGGCGTGGACGACGCGCGCGCGCTGGCGCCGCAATCGTATGCGATGCGCGCCGATTTCCACTGGCCGAAAGCGGACCGCCGCAACGAGTTTTTGCGCGCCCGGATCAACGACGACGGCGGCCTCGAACTGTTCCACAACCAGAGCTCCGGCGTGCTGACGTCGACGGTGTGGGGCGACGGCTTGATCGACAATCCGCCGGGCCAGGTCATCGCGCCCGGCGACACGGTGCGCTTCATTCCGTTTTCCGCCTTGCTGCATTGAGAGTCATGACATGAATATTACGCTGCGATTTTTTGCCGGCGTGCGCGAGACGCTGGGCACTTCCACCGAAACGCTGGCGCTGCCGCATGACCTGCACACGGTGGGCGCGGTGCGCGCGCTGCTGATCGAGCGCGGTGGCGCGTGGCAGGAGGCGCTGGGGGAGGGCCGTTTGCTGCGCATGGCCTGCAACCAGGTCATGTGCGACGCCGACACCGGCATCACCGAAGGCTGCGAAGTGGCGTTCTTCCCGCCGGTGACGGGCGGTTAGGGTTTTTCAGGCTTGGTCGGCGTGCGCGGCTTGCCGATGTCCTCGCAGCGGCCGCAGTATTTGCTGGCGCGGTGGCGTCGGTAGCGCGACGCCGTGAACAGGGCGGCGGCGATCAGCGCCCAGGCGGCGGCGCTGAGCATGTCCTGCCGCGCGAAGTCGCCCTTGTACCATTCGACCGCGGCCAGTATCGCGAACAGCGGCACGGCTGCCAGCAGATAGCCTTTGATCCAGTACGCTGCGCCCATCATGTCTCCCGTTTCAAATCAGTTCTGCTAGTATGCGCCTGGGTCCGCACGGGCTCAATCAATAATTTCATCCACGTCTGGCCGATTTCATGCACTCCAATTCCCTCCCTTCCCGCGTCGTCGTCATCGGCGGCGGGCCGGCCGGCCTGATGGCGGCGCAAGCGCTGGCGCAGGGCGGCGTCCAGGTCGACCTGTACGACGCCATGGCCTCGGTCGGCCGCAAATTCCTGCTGGCCGGGCGCGGCGGCATGAATATCACGCACGCCGAACCCTATGCCGATTTCGTCACGCGCTACGGCGGCCGCGCCGGCGTGCTGCGGCCCATGCTCGACGCCTTCGGGCCGCAGCAGGTGCGCGACTGGGTGCACGGACTGGGCGT
>JANYGW010000169.1 GCA_025359245.1 Massilia sp. | reverse complement strand
GGCCGGTTTGCCGTGGAATCGGTGGCCGCTTTCCCTTGGAATGGGTGGCCGGATTGACGTGGAATCAGTGGCCAGATTGCCGTGGAATCGGTGGCCGCTTTGGCGTGGAATTGGTGACCACTTTGCCGTGGAATACGCACGCGACCGAGCCTTGGCGGCGAGGACGTCGAGAGCCGTGTCGACGACCTTCGCCAATGGGACCGGGGCCACTTTGAGCGCGATGCCATTCTCGGCAAGATTGGATGCGTCCAGCAAGTCGCCGACAAAGCGCGACAGCAGCTTGACTTGGCGCTCGACGACATCGGCCATCTTGACGATCTGGGCGTCGCTGGACACTTGTTTCATGGCGCCTGCAGCGCTTAGGATCGGCGAAAGCGGGTTGCGCAGTTCATGGGCCAAGAGCGCCAGGAAAGCATTCCGGTCGTCGTCGGCTCGTTTGAGTTCGTCGGCCAATCGTTGGCGCTCGGTATTGTCGACGAGGACGCAAAGAGCCCCCGCGATGGCCCCGTCTGGGCCGCGGGCGAGCTTGGGAAAAGTCTCGATTTGGCGGCGCGAGCCGTCGGGGCGTTCCAGCCAAAGCTCGGCCCCATCGGGCTCCGCGCCATCCGCCACCGCTTTGGCCGCCGGGTAGCTCGACCGGGCCAAAGGGGTGCCGTCGAGGTTGAACATGGCGATTGCGCCACTCCACTGTCCGGGCTCGGCAGGGTTTGGGGATCGCCCCCAAAGCTCGGCGGCGGCCTCGTTGTGGCTGACGACCGCGCCGTGGATGTCGCAGCAAAATGCCGCCACGGGGAGCTGGCTCACGAGGGGGATCCGGAGCGGGGCCCGCCTGTCCGCAACGCGCCGTGTCAGGACGTCGGCGTCGCCGCGCGAATTGGCGAGGTTGTCCAAGTTGGTTGAATCGTTCGCTGAAAATCTATTCGATGTGTTTTCCATGATTGTTTTCTCCGGCGCTTTGAACGGCATGATCGGCCGACCAAGCGCTTCCCGCGACGCATCGCCCCGGGGCGCGAAGTTTGAGCGCGTGGACGGGGAGGTGGGCGGAGATGCGCCGCGCCCCTCCATTGGACAACGGATGGCTGTCGAGCTTTGTCGGGAACTCGCCTACAATTTTGTAGGCCTATGCCCTATGACAACAGTCGTGTTGATTGTCATATTCCTTGTCAAAGCGCGGTTGGTGGGGTGCGCTCCCGCTCCGAGCATTGACCAGGGCCTTCTTTCCATCGCGGCTGCGCCCACGGGGTGCGAGTTTGCCGACTCGACATGCTGAACACCGCCCCGACCCTAGCTCAAATTTGTTGGGTTACAATGTTGTTTATAAATTAAATAGGGCATTTTATGGCGGGCGAAATCATTAGGAAGGGCGATCCGACCAGCCACGGCGGTGTCGTGTTGGAAGGGTCGCTCGTCGACATCTGCATGGGCCAGCCTATAGCCTACATGGGGCACAAGGTGCAATGCCCGCAATGCAAGGGAGCCTTTCCCATTGTCGAGGGCGTCCTCACGACGACGTTCTATGGCAGGGGCGTCGCTCTCGCCGGCATGAAGACCGCGTGCGGGGCCGTGTTGATCGCCACCCAATTCACCGACACGGTGGAATGGAGCACTGGCGCTAGCGGTTCGCGGCCTTCGGGGACGGCCGCCGCGGCCGCTGTGGCCGCGGCGAAGGCTGGCGCCGCGGGCGCGCCCGCGGCGGCGAAAGTTTTCGACGAGCAATACGCATTGGTCGACGAGGACAACCGAGCGTTGCATAGCCTTCCCTACACCGCGAGGCTTCCGTCGGGCGAGCTTTTCCATGGCGTCACCGACCTCGAAGGCCGCACTGAGCGCTTCGTCACCGACGGGGCCCAGCAGATCGAAATCGAAATAGGACACCATTCATCATGAGCCCGCCACTCGCAGCGACTCGAACCAATACAACGCCAAACAGCGTGGTGACCGTCCCGGTCAAGACGCGATACACGAAAGGCATCGACACGACCGGATGGCTGCACGTGAAGTTGGAGCCTTCCGGTGCAGCAGGATATTTGCCGGAGTTCGTCAAAGTTCAAATTTCGAAGGTCGCTGACCGAACTTATTTCCTCATCCGCGAAGGGCGCTACAAGGGCCAACTGGCGAGCCTCAAGACGGAAAACGCCGCCAAGTGCCTTGTGGACGCCAAGCGCGGCGCGGGAGCCAAGCTCGTGGCCAAAATGGGGCCGGGCTACCAAAAGCTGTTTTCCAAACCGAAGAATGAGACGAACAAGCAGCTCATCTCGACGTTGGCCTTCGACGGAAAGACAGCGACGATCACCTTGGATTCCGATGTTCGCTTCAAGGAATCGAACAAGGCGAGTCCGTATTGGGACCAGTGGCTGCAGTCGAAGCCATTGCCGAAGGGGGTCTACAAAATCTTGGCGCCCGAGTCCGCTGGCGATGCCCTAGCCACCGGATTTTACCGGACTGAGCCAAGCGGGAATCCGGATTTGAAATATGATACGGTTTGGTTTCCGATCGAATACGCGAAGACTTTCAACAGCAACTTCGTCCACGTGGGAAACTTGTCGGAAGGATGCGTGACCATGTATGAGCTCGGGAAGTGGAACGCGCTGTATGCCTACCTTATATCCAACCGCCTTGACGCCGAAGGGAAATATGTCGGATCGATCACCATTGAATAAGGCTGCGCGAGCAATTCTGCTGGTCGCGCTCGCGGCGGTCTCCGGCTCTAGCGTTGCCGACGGGGGGCTCGACAGTGCGGAGGAAGATCCTCTACTGAGATATCGGACCACGGCCCGCCACCATGGGCTTTTTGAAATCCACGCGGAGGCGAGCCGGTTTCTGCGAAGCCAGCCTCAGAAGAAGACGGGCCCGTGGATTGCGGCCGGGCCGGACATTCGGATGCAGGTGCCCAAGTGCGCCGTCCCCCTGCATTCGCGCTGGGCTACCAAATCCGACAACACTGAAAACTTGCCAGGCGTTTTCGTGATCTGCAAAAAAACGATCAACAAGAGTGATCCAAAGTGGTCAATTTTCGTCGACGCTTACGTCGAGGCTGAGCGAAAGCTTGAAGTGCAGCGCAGGTTCCCGGGGTTTTCAAAGGAACGCGCTTCCGAATCGCAATAGGCTTGCGGTCAGCGCGGCAGCGGCGGGCCGCAACATGATGCGACCCGCCTTGCCAATCAACTCGGCCCATTGGCGCGCTCCAAGCCATGAGAGGCGGTTCACGGCCGCGTTGGAGAATATGGAGTTCCGTTTTAGGCTGCGCTACCCAAATGCCGCTTCTTTACGGGGTAGCTGCCCCGCGCGGCGGGCTAACCGAGCCGCTAGCCAGCAGATTTAGCAGAAACATTAGTGCGCCGTTTCCCACAATCAACGCGTTCCAGGAGACGAGTATTTTCTGCTTGTCGCTGTCCAATCGCCGCAACGCGGCTTGCACGGGTTCGGCGTGCTCTTGCATTGCGCTCGTTGGTATCGTAGGAAACCTAGCTAAGAATCTATAGGGGACCAGAGGGGGACTGAAAGAAAAATCGAGCCCCCTTTCAATGGTATGTATAGGGATAAACCCTTAAATAAGAATTCGCACCCAGATATTGCTGCATCATCGGCGTGACTTTTTCGGTGGCGCTGGCCTTGACGGCGGCAGCGCTGATTTCTTTTGGTGCGATGGTCATGTAGGTATTTTTTGGGGCGGTGCGATCAGGTACAGCATTCTACCGCCTCAGGGGCGGGATGTGCCCTGTCATTGCTGGCGGCGCAGTGCGGCGAACTGCTGGCACGGATCGCGATGAAAGCAAACGGATGGTCAGACATTTGCGCCGTGCCGGCATGCCCGGACCATCGTCGAAATACACGCCCTGGCCATCCTCGCGTGAGGCGTCCAAGGGCGGCGCGGATTCCGGCCAGCGCGCAGCTGGCACTGAGCGCGCTCGCAGAACGCCCGGAAATGTGGCGAGTGCACGTTAGTTTGCGTCATTTTCCACACAAAACGCGCCGAGGACGTACAATGTGAAGACATAAATGTATGCTAAAGTTGCAATGTTAACATATAATTATTTCGATTGGTTCGCTGGCGCGTCGGTTGTCGACGCCTGGAATCGGGCCAATACCTCAACAAATTTGGAGATATAAATCATGGCATCAGGCATTGTGAAGTGGTTCAACGACGCAAAAGGTTTCGGTTTCATCACCCCGGATGACGGCGGCGAAGATCTGTTCGCGCATTTCTCGGCTATCAATTCGGCGGGCTTCAAGTCGCTGGCCGAAAACCAGAAAGTGACGTTCGACGTCACCGCCGGTCCAAAAGGCAAGCAAGCGTCGAACATCCAGCCGCAGTAATCTGCTCCGGATACGAAAAAAAAGCCTCGATCGAGGCTTTTTTTGTTTCCGCGCCAGGCGTTTGCCTATTTGGGCGCGGCCATTTTTCCGCCGGCTTTGGTACACGTTCCCTTGGCAACGTATTTCCACTCGTGCGGGCCATTGTCGATCTTGCTTTGTCCGGCGCAGGAATGCGCACCGTTGGTGGTCGCGCAATCGTTCTGCCCCGCCTTGGCGATGCCGTAGCATTTTTCCTGGTCGGCTTTGGCCGACACCGGCGCGGCATTGGCCAAAGGGGCGGCGGCGAGGCCGGCGATGGCTGCAGCGATCAATACGAGACGTCTATCCACATCATTCTCCTTAAAATAAGAAACCGATACGATGATCCGACTGGCTGGGTGCGCTTGCCGCTGTGCGCCCATCGCTTGTCAATATAGCGCGATTTATATTGGATGGCAGAAAAATCATCGATGCCTGCGGGCGACCGTCGCATCGGCGCACCGCGGGTCCGCATTGGCGTCGTAGAATGGTTGACGATTGCGCAATTTTGCGCTGGCTTGAAGACGAGAGACCATGCCCCATCCTCCCACCGGCACCATCATGGATGTCGAACATATCGTGATCCTGATGCAGGAGAACCGTTCCTTCGACCATTATTTCGGCACCCTCAAGGGGGTGCGCGGTTTCGGCGACCGCTTCCCGATCCCGGTGCCTGGCGCAGGCGCGCAGCCGCGCACGGTCTGGACCCAGCGCAACGACCAGCCCGGCGCCGATCCCGCCGTGGTGTCGCCGTTTCACCTGGATACGCAGCAGGCGTTCGGCCTGATGCGGGTGAGCGGCACGCCGCATACCTGGCCCGACGCGCAAGGCGCCTGGAACAACGGCATCCTCGATGCGTGGCCGACCTGCAAGCACAACCACGCGATGGGCTATTACAGCGAGGCCGACCTGCCGTTCCAGTTCGCGCTGGCCAACGCGTTCACCATCTGCGACGCCTACCACAGCGCGCTGCAGGCGGGCACCAACCCGAACCGGGTGTACGCCTGGAGCGGCACGATCGATCCCTTCCAGCAGGGCCATGGCCCGGTGCTCGGCAACAGCTACGACCACCTGGCCTTCGATCCGCACGGCGGCTATGCGTGGACCACCTACCCGGAGCGCCTGCAGGCGGCCGGGATCAGCTGGCAGGTGTACCAGGACATGGACGACAACTACACCGACAATCCGCTGGCCGGCTTCCGGACCTTTCGCGCCGCCGCCGCGGGCCTGGCGCAGTCGGACCCGCAATTGCGCGCGCGCGGCCTGAGCACCCGCACGCTCGACCAGCTCAGGGACGACGTGCACAACAACGCGCTGCCGCAGGTGTCCTTCATCGTCGCCAGCGCCGAGGGTTGCGAGCATCCGGTGCCGTCCAGTCCCGCGCAGGGCGCGGCCTACACGGCGGCGCTGATCGACGCGCTGGTGTCGAATCCGGACGTGTGGAGCAGGACCGTGCTGTTCCTGATGTTCGATGAAAACGACGGCTTCTTCGACCATGTGCCGCCGCCCGCCGTGCCGTCGTATGTGCAGTGGCACAGCGACCCGGAGCAGGCGCTGCTGGCCGGCGCGTCGACGGTCAGCACCGCTGGCGAGTATCACGAATTGGCCAGCGCCGAAGAGACCGAATCGGCGGCGCTGATGCACCGCCCCTACGGCCTCGGGCCCAGGGTCCCGATGTATGTGATTTCGCCGTGGAGCAAAGGCGGCTGGGTCAATTCGCAAGTGTTCGACCATACCTCGGTGATCCGGTTCATGGAGCGCCGCTTCGGCGTGATGGAGCCGAACATCACGCCGTGGCGGCGCGCCGTCTGCGGCGACCTGACCGGCGCATTCGACTTCAGCCAGCCCGACCTGCGGCCCTTCGCGGCGGACCTGCCCGACACGCGCGCGGCGGCACTGCGCGCGCGCCAGCTTGGCGCCACGGCCTTGCCGGCGGCGCATGCGGCAGCGCCGCCACCGGCGCAAAGCGCGGGCACGCGGCCGTCGCGCGCGCTGCCGTACGCCTTGCAGGTCAGCGACCAGGTGACGGCCGAACAGATCGCGCTCGACTTCGACAACAGCGGCACGGCGGCCGCGGTGTTGCACGTCTACGACCGGCTGCGGCTGGACCAGGTACCGCGCCGCTACACGGTCGAAGCAGGCAAGCAATTGCGCGGCGCCTGGCAGGGCGCGGACGGCAGCGGCGCCTACGACCTGTGGGTGCTCGGACCGAACGGCTTTCACCGGCATTTCATGGGCCGCTGCGACGGCGGGGCAGGGCCGCGCGTGGCTGTGTCGTGCGATGCCGCCAAGGGCGCCATCGCCCTGCAGCTGATCAATCCCGGCGACGCCGAACTGACCTTCACCATTGCCGCCAACGCGTATGGCGATCAACCAGCCTGCAGCATCGCCGTGGCGCCGCGCGCCAGCGCCGCGCACAGCTGGCCGCTGGCGGCATCGGGATACTGGTATGACTTCAGCGTGTGCCTGGTGCAGCTGCCAGGCCATCTGCGCCGCTGCGCCGGCCGCCTCGAGACCGGCAGGGACGGCATCAGCGACCCGGCGGCGGACTGGTCCACAATGTGATTGTTCCAAATTCGGGAAGAATCGTCGCAAAATGGCCGCCAATTTGGCCGAGGGTTGCAAGAGTTGTAGGTGTATTGATAACGAGAGTGTTGTAACTGCAATTGATTGATTTAACCATATCATGGATACTTGGTACCAATTGTAAGTATGGTTTCTCCAAGGAAAAATGATCACAGCAACGACCCGCCGAGCCT
This sequence comes from Massilia sp., assembly GCA_025359245.1. Taxonomy (GTDB): domain Bacteria; phylum Pseudomonadota; class Gammaproteobacteria; order Burkholderiales; family Burkholderiaceae_D; genus Telluria_A. The sequence goes on along the minus strand of JANYGW010000169.1, from coordinate 22,749 downwards.
GCCGGAAGAGCGCGCTGCTTTTCTGGTTTGCCAGCGCCGCGCTGCACGCGCAAACCGCGCCCCAGGCCGACGAGCTCGATTTGCTGGCCCAGGAAAACCTGGTCTATTCGGCCGCCCGCTACGCCCAGACCATCGCCGAAACGCCGGCCAATGTGTCGGTCATCAGCCGCGACGACATTCGCCGCTACGGCTACCGCAGCGTGCCCGACGCGCTCAAGTCGCTGCCCGGCGTGTACGACGCCGCCAGCCAGTGGCCGGCGCTGGGCGTGAACGGCGTGGCGGTGCCGGGCGACTTCGGCTCGCGCATCCTGTACCTGATCAACGGCATGCCGATCTACGAGCCGACCTACGGCGGCTTCTTCCTCGACTATCTCGATATCGAAAGCATCGAACGCATCGAGTTCGTCAAGGGACCCGGCTCGGCCCTGTACGGCAGCGGCGCGGTGGTCGGCCTGGTCAACCTGATCACGCACGGCGCCAGGGAGGCGCCGGGCAGCAGCGCGGCCGTGGCCCTGGCCAGCCACGACAGCGCCAAGCTGTATGTGTCGGGCACCGGGCAGGCCGCCGGCGTCACCAGTTTCGTCGCCGCCAGCGCGGCCTACAGCGGCGGGCGCGCCATCTACCTGCCCGAGATGGACCGCGCCGGCTTCGCGCCGGATCGCTATCACGGCATCGCGTCGGACAACGACATGGGCCGCACCGCGCGCTTGTTCGCGCGCTTTTCGCTTGGCCAGTCGTGGCTGCAGGCGCTGCTGGTCGACGGCGCCAAGCGCGACCCGCTGGCCAGCTACGGCTCCATCTTCAACGCCCGCCTGATGCTGCGCGAATCGCTCGCCGCGCTCGAGGCGGGCACCACGCACGAGCTGGGCGAGGGCGGGCAGCTGAGCGCGCGCGCCTATTCGTTCACCACCACCGAACGGGGCGACTATCCATATGCCGCAGCGCGCACGCGCGACGTGGCGCCCACCTACATCAACGTGTCGGACCTGGCGAGCCGCCAGTTGGGCGCCGAGCTGCGCTACGACCGCTTCGTCGCGCCCGGCCACCACGTGCTGGCCGGGATCGAGATCAAGCGGATCGGCTTCAGCCACCAGGTCGGCGACCAGCCGGGCCTGGAGCGCGCCGGCGTGTTCAGCGTCGACACCAGCGACAGCTATATGCAATGGGCCTTGTTCGCCCAGGATGAAATGCGGGTCGGGCCGGGCAAGCTGTTCCTCGGCGCGCGCTTCGACAGCTACCACGGGTTTTCGGACGGCGTGACGTCGCGCCTGTCGCCGCGCGTGGCCTACGTGCAGGAGATCGCGCCGCGCGTGACCGCCAAGCTGATGTACGGCCAGGCCTACCGCGCGCCGACCATCTACGAGTCGCGCTACCAGGACGGCGCGCCGGCCGCGTCGACCATCTGGGCCAACGGCGAGCTGCGCCCCGAGCTGTCACGCTCGCTCGAAGCGCTGCTGATTGCGCAGTCGCCCGGCGGCGTCGAGTGGCGCTTGTCGGCCTTCCTCAAGCGCCTTGAAGGCACGCCGGTGCAGGTGGTCGTGCCCGTATCGGACGGCATCGCCTGCGCGCTGGGGGCGGACGCCTGCATCCAGTACCGCAATTCGGCGCGCCGCCAGCAAGTGGCCGGCAGCGAGCTCGATGTGCGCGTGCGCCAGGGCGAGCGCGGCGACCTGTACGCGTCGCTGGTGCTGCAGCACGGGCGCGGCGAAGGCGGCGAGCTGACCAGCTCCCCGCGGCGCCAGTTCAAGGCCGGCATCAGCCGCGAGCTGCCGTGGGCCGACACCAATGCCGCCCTCGAAGCGCAGTACATCAGCGCGGTGCAGGGGCGGATCGACGACGACATCGCGGTGCGCGACCTGGTGCCGTCCTACCTGGTGCTGGGCGCGGTGTTCAACGCCGCGCGCCTGGTCGACGGCTGGCGCGCCTCGCTGCGGGTCGACAACCTGCTCGACCGCCGTTACGGCACCGTGGCATCGCGCGAGCTGCAGCCGCTGCTGCGCGTGCCCGCCGACGGGCGCCGCTGCGCAGTCCGACTGCAGCGCGAGTTCTGATGGCGCCAGCGCTGCGCGTGTTGCTGTTGCTGCTGCCGATGCTGTGCGCGGCAAGCGCGTGCGCCGACATCATCGTGCTTGCGTCGGACGACAAGGGCGCGGTGGCGGCCGCCACCGCCGCGCTGCAAAGCGCGTATGCCGGACGGGTCGAGGTGCACAACCTGGCCGGACAGCGCGCCCGCGAAGCCGACATCGTGCAGGCCATCAAGGCCTCGCCGCTAAGCCAGGTGGTGGCGGTCGGCCTGCTGGCCGCGCAGGTGGCGCGCCAGCGCCTGGAAACGAAGCAGGTGGTGTTCTGCCAGGTGCTCAATGTCGAGGAATTCAACCTGGTGGCGCCGTGGATGAAGGGCGTCAGCGGCATCCCGTCGCTGGCGCGCCAGTTCGCCGCATGGAAGACGCTCGATCCGGGCTTGCGCAAGATCGGCCTGATCACCGGCCCGCATGCCGGCTACATGGTGGAAGAAGCAGAGACGGCGGCCAGGCAGCTCGGACTGGAAATCGAGCACGTGGCTGTGTCGTCCGACCGCGCGGTGCTGGCGGCGCTGCAGGAACTGCGCGAACGGCACATCGGCGGCCTGTGGCTGGCGCCGGACAGTTCGATCCTGTCGCAGCGCGCCATTCTCGACCTGATGACGGCGACGGTGCGCCACAACATCGCCGTGCTGGCGTTTTCGCCGGCGCTGCTCAAGGAAGGCGCGCTGCTCAGCGCCACCGCCGATCCCGGCGAAATCGCCAGCATGGCGCTCGAGCGGCTGCGCAAGGCCGGGCCCTCGGGCAGCGTGCCGGGCGAAGCGCTGGCGCCGCTGGCGAGCGCGCGCATCATCGTCAGCGCGGCGGCGGCGGCCCGTTTCGGGCTGGCCATCAGCGCCAAACTGAAGGAGCAGGCCGATGTCCAGTAACCCCGCCGCGCGTCCGAGCCTGGTCCGGCGCATGGCCGCCATGCTGTGGCTGGCCGCCGCGCTGGCCTACCTGATTACGCTGGTGTCGATGGTGGCCGGGGCCAGCTACCTGATCGAGCGCAACCTCGACCAGCAGGCGCGCCAGCTGCTGCCGGTGTTCGACGACCTGTCGGCGCAAGTGCTGCTCTCGCCCGAAAGCAGCGCGCGCGAGCGCATCATCAATTACGCGGCGCGCATTCCCGACATCGGCATGGTGCGCATCTACGACCGCGGCGGCAAGGCCGTGGTGGCCGAATACCGCAAGGCCGGCGCGCCCGAGTTTGCGCCGCTGGGCCCGCAGCGCACGGCGATCCTGGCGGTCCATGGCGGCACCATCACGCATGTCGAGCGCATCCTCGGCGTGGGCCATTCGATGCAGGCGTTCGCCCCGGTGCGCCAAGTGGTGCGGCGCAGCGAGCTGCTCGATTTCGGCAGCGCCCAGCCGCCGTACGAAACCAGCGAGACGGTCGGCTTCATCGAAATCGGCATGGATTTCGCGCCGTCGCGCAGCAGCGTGTATTTCGGCGCGCTGGTTACGCTGGGCGTGCTGTCGCTGGTGCTGCTGGCCGGGATGAGCGCGATCATCGGCCGCATGCGCAGCGCGCTGCAGCCGTTATTGAGCCTGCAGGACGCGCTGGCCCGCATCGCCGAGGGCGACTTCGACGCCAGCGTCGGCGACGGCCCGGCCGACCGCGAAGTGGCCACCATCCGCGACGCCATCGGCACCACCATCGTGGCGCTGCGCGCGCGCGAGGCCGAGCGCAACGAGGCGGTGCGCGCCAAGGTGCTGGCCGACGAAGCCAACCTGGCCAAGGGCACCTTCCTGGCCAACATGAGCCACGAGATCCGCACCCCGATGAACGGCGTGATCGGCATGCTCGAACTGCTGCTCGACACCGAGCTGGCCGACACCCAGCGCCAGTTCGCCAGCGTCGCCCACAGCAGCGCCGAGAGCCTGCTGTCGCTGATCAACGACATCCTCGACTTCTCCAAGATCGAAGCCGGCAAGCTCGATTTCGAAGCCATTCCATTCAGCCTGCAGCGCGAGCTCGAGTCGCTCGCCAACGGCCAGTCGCTGGCGGCGCAGGCCAAGGGACTGGCGCTGGTCATCAACTACCCGGCGCACCTGCCGCAGGTGCTGATCGGCGACCCGGGCCGGATCGGCCAGGTGGTGGTCAACCTGATGAGCAACGCCATCAAGTTCACCGCCTTCGGCCACGTGCTGGTCGACGTGCAGCTGGCGGCGCAGGACGCGGCCAGCTGCCGCCTGCGCATTTCGGTGCGCGACACCGGCATCGGCCTGGCGCCCGAACAGCTGGACACCATCTTCGACAAGTTCACCCAGGCCGATGCGTCGACCACGCGCCGCTACGGCGGCACCGGCCTGGGCCTGACCATCTGCAAGCTGCTGGTGGAGATGATGAACGGGACGATAGGCGCGATCAGCGAGCCGGGCAAGGGCAGCACCTTCTGGTTCGAGCTGGACCTGGCGCGCGCCTGCGCGACGGTGCAGGCGCCGGCCGCCCACGCCGGCGCGCAGCTGTGCGCGCCGGCGCCGCTGACCGGCTACCTGGTGCTGGCGGTCGACGACAATCCGGTCAACCTGCAGGTGGTCAGCCACATGCTGGGCAAGCTGGGCGCGCAGGTCGACCTGGCCGAGAACGGCCGCGTCGCGGTCCACATGTTCCTCGGTAAAACGTACGACCTGATCTTGATGGATTGCCAGATGCCGGAGCTGGACGGCTACCAGGCGGTGGCCGAAATCCGCCACCTGGAAAACTCGATGATGGCCACGCAGGGCGGCAGCAAGTATGGCCGCCTGCCGATCATCGCGCTGACCGCGCACGCGCTCGAAGGCGAACGCGACAAGTGCATCGAGGCCGGCATGGACGATTTCCTGACCAAGCCGCTGCGCGCGGCCGCGCTGCGCGACAAGCTGCTCGCCTGGCTGGCGCCGCAGCTGGCCGGCGCCGCACCGCACGAGCCGGAGACTGCGGGCGACGGCATCGCCGCGATGCGCCAGATGTTCGGCGACAAATATGCGACGCTGGCGCAGCTGTTCCTGGACGATACGCCGCCGCGCCTGGCGGCTTTGGCCGCGGCGGTGCGCGCCTGCGACGCCACCCGCATCGCCGATATCGCCCACACCGTGGCCGGCAGTGCCGCCGCGGTGGGCGCCGACATCCTTTCCAGCCGTTGCCTGGCGCTCGAACATGCGGCGCGCCACGGCCAGCTCGAAGCGCTCGCAGCGAGGAGCGCGGCGCTGATCGCCGAATTCGACATGATACGCGCGCGACTCCAGACCATGCCCGCCTGACTGGCGCGGCCCTTAGCCCGGGGCGGGCAGGGGCTCGGCCAGGCTGGCGCCGCGCGCTTCGTCCTCGCTGACAACGCGCCGCAGGATCTTGCCGATATTTGACTTGGGCAGGGGCCGGTCGCGGAACACGATCGCGTGCGGCACCTTGTAGGCGGTCAGGTTGGCGCGGCAGTGCGCCAGCAGTTCTGCCTCCCCTAGCGCGGGATCGCTGCGCACCACGACCAGCTTGACCAGCTGGCCGGCGCGCTCGTCGGCCATGCCGATTGCGGCCGCTTCGAGCACGCCGGGGTGCTGCGTGGCGACTTCTTCCACCTCGTTGGGAAAGACCTTGAAGCCGGACACGATGATGATGTCCTTCTTGCGGTCGCGCAGCGTGACGTATCCGTCTGCATCCATGCTGCCAAGGTCGCCCGTGCGCAGCCAGCCGTCATGCGCGAACACGCGCGCCGTTTCAGCCGGATTGTTCCAGTAGCCCTGCATCACCTGCGGCCCGCGCACGCAGATTTCGCCGATCTCGCCGCTGGCCAGCGCGGCGCCGTCGTCGTCGAGGATGGCCACTTCGGTGGACGACACCGGCAAGCCGATGGCGCCGGTGAAATGGCCGGCGTCGAGCCGGTTGGCGCACACGATCGGCGCCGTTTCAGTCAGGCCGTAACCCTCGGTGATCGGGATCGCGAAGCGCTGCTGCCAGCGCTCGGCGACGCTGCGTTGCACCGCCATGCCGCCCGCCACGGCCAGCTTGAGGGCGCCGGTCGCTGCCTGCTCGCCGCCGGGCGCGTCGAGCAGGGCGCGAAACAAGGTGTTCACGCCGATCATGGCGCTTGGCCTGGCGTGAGCGATCTCGGCCACCAGCGCCCCCACGTCGCGCGGATTGGTCACCAGCACGCAGGTCGCTGCCATGCGCAGGAAGGCCAGCGTCGCCGTCAGCGCGAAGATGTGGTACAGCGGCAGCGGTATCAGCGCGGTCTCGCTGCCGTGCCCGAGCGCGCCGGCGATCCATGCCTCGGTTTGCAGCACGTTCGCCACCAGGTTAGCGTGGGTCAGGATGGCCGCCTTGGGCACGCCGGTGGTGCCGCCCGTGTATTGGAGCAGCGCCGTCGCGCTATGCGCCGCGCTCGGCTGCGGGTTTGGCATGGCGGCCCCGCGCCGCAGCACATGGGTCAGCTCGAGTGCGCCGGCAATATGCCATTCGGGTACCGCATGGCGCACATGCGCGAGCACGAAATTGGTCAGCAGCGCGCGCGGCTGGTGCAGCATGTCGCCCACGCGCGTGGTGATGACGGTGTGCAGCGCCGTGTCGGGCAGCACCTGCTGGACCAGGTGGGCGAAGTTTTCCAGGACCACGATGCAGGTCGCGCCGGAGTCGGCCAATTGGTGGCGCAGTTCGCGTGCCGTGTACAGCGGATTGGTGTTGACCACGACGCAGCCCGCGCCTAGCGCGCCGAACAGGGCGACCGGATATTGCAGCAGGTTGGGCAGCATGATCGCCACTCGTTCGCCCTCGCTCAGCCCGGCCCCGTGGCGCAGGAAGGCGGCGAAGTCGCGCGCCAGGTGTGCGAATCGTTCATAGCTCAGGCTGGCGCCCTGGTTGACGAAGGCGGGGCGCTGTGGATAGGCCGCGCATACCGGCCCGATCAGCGCGCCCAGCGTGACATAGGCGCCGGGATCGATGTCGGCCGGAACGTGGGCCGGATAGCTGTGCAGCCAGGGCTTTTCCATGGTGGACCGTGCGCGAGGTGGGTCAGTCCCTACCTTGCGCTGACGTGGCGGCCACCCGCGTGACGCAGATCAAACGAACCAAGGGCGCCAGCGCTGGCGCACCATTGTTCGATATCAAACGCGCTGGTGCTGTGCAGCCCACAGTGGCAGCTGAGCATCGTGGCTCACTCACTTGACGGGGGAGAATATGACAGCGAAAACGATCAAGGAAGGCACCAAGCAGGCCGGCGATGTCGGGGGGGCGCCGGCCAGCGGCGCCGTGCACGGCAACGGCGAGGCGGGCACTCTGGGCAAGGCCGGGACCACGGTCCATCGGGCCGTCCTCGACAGCATCGGCAGCGCCGAGCGCATCGAGAGCGAGCTGGTGCAGCTGGTGCGCGCAACCGTTTCCGATGCGCTGCAGGCCGGCGGGGCGGTGGCGCTGGACCTGACTGCGGTGACGCGCGATGTGGCGGGCGGCGCAATTGCTGCCGTCGAACACCTTGGCTGCGGCCTGGCCATGAGCATGCGGGCCGTCGCCAAGGGTGCCATCATGGGCGTGCACGATACCGGCGGCGATGTGGTGGCGGGCTCGTTCGAGATCATGCGCACGCTGATCCGCCATGCCGCCGCCGCCGGGGCTGACCTGGGGACGGTCGCGCGGCGCGCAGTCGACGGCCTGGTCGAGGCCGGCGCCGCCACCGGCGCCGACCTGGCCCATCTGGCGCGCAACGCGGCGGCCGGCGCGATCCAGGGCGCCGCCGAGATCGGCGGCCTGGCCATCGTCAGCGTCAGGGAAGTGCTGCTCAACCTGGCCGGCAGCGACGCCCAGGGCAACGCTGCCGCGCCGCTCCAGGCCGCTGCGCCCGCGCAGCACCACTGACATGGGTGCAAACCCGCGGTGCCAGGGCAGGCGTGGACGCCCCCCGTCTTGCCACCGGACCCGGTAGGTCACGCCATGGACCTGGCCGAGCCGCTGTCCGCCGTCGACAAGGCCTGGCTGCGCATGGACCGCGCCACCAACCTGATGATGATCTGCGGCGTCATGATGCTCGACGGCGCGCTCGGGATGGACCGCCTCAAAGCGCTCATCGCGGCCAGGCTGCTGTGTTTTCACCGTTTCCGCCAGCGCGTCGTGGGACAGGGGGCGGCGGCGCGCTGGGAAACCGATCCCGACTTCGACCTCGACTGGCATGTGCGGCGCCTGGCGTTGCCCGGTAACGGCGGCAGCGGCGAGCTCGAGGCGTTGGTGGGTGACCTGGCCAGCACCGCGCTCGACCCCGGCAAGCCGATGTGGCAGTTCCACCTGATCGAACGCGGCGCCGGCGGCGCCGTGCTGGTACTGCGCGTGCATCATTGCTATGGCGACGGTTTTGCGCTCAGCTACGTGATCGGTAGCTTATGCGACGCCGATCCCCGTCATCCCGGCGTGCCGGCGCCCGACCTGATGCGCGCCGGCCCGCAGCGCAGCGCATGGGAACGCATGCTCGGTCCATGGTCCGAGCAGCTCGGCGATGGCGTGCGCCTGGCGCGCACGCTGCTCGCCGAGGGCGCCGACTGGCTCGCGCCAGCGTACGCCGCGGCCCGGGCCAGGCAGGCGCTGGGCCTGGCGGGGGAGCTGGCGCGCATCGCGGCCATGGCGCCCGATGCGCAGACTTGCCTCAAGGGGCGGCTGGGCGTGAGCAAACGCGTCGCATGGGCGCCGCCGCTGTCGCTGTTTGAAGTGAAAGCGGTGGCCGAGGCGCTCTCCTGCTCGGTCAACGACGTGCTGCTCGCGTGCGTGGCCGGCGCGCTGCGCAGTTACCTGGCCACGCGCGAGGGCGTCCTGCCAGGCGGCGCGGTGCGGGCGCTGGTGCCGGTCAATTTGCGCCCGCCCGGTCCGGTTGCCGCGCTCGGCAATGCTTTCGGCCTGGTCTTTCTGGCACTGCCGACCGCCGATGCCGATCCCGTCGCCCGCTTGCTGGCCGTGCACAAGCGCATGCGTGCGCTACGCCGTTCGGGCCAGGCGACGGTGGCGATGGGCATCCTGGCGGCCATGGGCACACTGCCCGATCCGATCAAGGAAGCCATCCTCGAAGCGCTCGCTGCCAATGCCAGCATGGTGGTGAGCAACGTGCGCGGTCCAGCGCAAACGCGCTACCTGGGCGACAGGCGCATCACGCGCCAGATTTTCTGGGTGCCGCAGTCGGGCGGCATCGGCCTGGGCGTCAGCCTGCTCAGTTATGCCGGCAGGGTAGACGTCGGCGTGATGACCGATGCGCGCCGCATTCCCGATCCGGCTGAACTGGCGCGCTGCTTCGGCAGTGCCTTCGATGCGCTGCTGTTGGCGGCGCTGGGGCGCCTGCCGCGGCGGCGCGTACGCACCTTCTGATCCTGCGCAGACGGCGGATCGGCCTTCGCGCCTATTCTGGCTGGCGCGGCTTGCCGTTTTGATAAAAAATGCGGTGGTCCGTTGCCGTCCTTTCCAACCCCACACCTAGGAGTCCTCCCATGTCCTTGCGCCTGAAGCTGTTCCAATTCGCCTTGCCTGCCGCATTGCTGCTGCCGCCGGTGGCCTCGGCCTTGCCGTATTACACCATTCATATCGTCGCGCCAGCCGGCAGCAGCGCGTCCGATATCAACCAGACCGGGCAGGTGGTGGGCCAGTATGTCAACGGCAACGGCGAGCGGCGCGCCTTCGTCAATGCGGGCGACATGACCGACCTCGGCACGCTCGGCGGCGCCACCGCCACGGCCGCGGCCATCAATAACCACGGGCAGGTGGTCGGCACTGCCAGCGATGCGGCCGGCGAGGATCGCGCCTTTTCCTATGAGAACGGCGTCATGCACGACCTCGGCACCTTCGGCGGCGCCACCAGCGCCGCTTACGGCATCAATGACGCCGGCCGCATCGTCGGCAGCGCCACCACCGCGTTTGGCTACGGCGAGAATGGGCTGGCATTCGTGCAGATCAGCGGCGTCAAGTACAACCTGGGTGCGTTTCCCACCGTCGACTACGCCGTGCGCAGCAGCGCACGGGCCATCAACACGGCGGGGCGCGTGGTCGGGGTATCGTCGATCGGTGATTTCGGCGCGCCCGAATATCCCGAACACGCATTCATGGCCGATAACGGCCTGATGGTCGACCTGGGAACGCTGGGAGGGCTCTACAGCGAGGCGTTTTCCATCAACGACGGCGGCTGGATCGCCGGCCGGGCCAGCACCACGCTCGACCCGGATAATGTCGGCCACACGATCCCGCATGGCTTCTTGTACATCAATGGCCTGATGATCGACCTGGGCGGACTTTCTGGTCCGTTAGACTTCAGCGAGGCGCGCGACGTCAACAACCTGGGCCAGGTGGTCGGGTTTTCCAGCGTCGCCAACGCCCCCGACAACCACGGCTTCCTGTTCCAGGGCGGCAGCATGCTCGACCTGAATGCGCTGATCGATCCCTTGTCCGGCTGGACCGTGACGGGCGCGTCCGCCATCAACGACCTGCAGCAGATCGCCGGCACCGCATGCCACAATGGCCAATGCTTCGCGGTGCGGCTCGACCTGCCCGAGCCCGGCACGTGGCTGCTGACGGGGCTGGGGCTGGGCGTGCTGGGCTGGTCGGCGCGCCTTACACGCCGCAGTACGCAGTCTTGACGGTGGTGAAGAACTCGGCCGCGTACGCGCCCTGTTCGCGCGAACCGTAGCTCGAACCCTTGCTGCCGCCGAACGGCACGTGGTAGTCGACGCCGGCGGTGGGCACGTTGACCATCACCATGCCGGCCTGGGCGTGGCGCTTGAAGTGGGTCGCGTGCTTGAGCGAGGTGGTCACGATGCCGCTCGACAGGCCGAATTCGCTGTCGTTGGCTAGCATCAGCGCATGCTCGTAGCTGTCGGCCGGGATCACGCTGGCCACCGGTCCGAAGATTTCCTCGCGGCTGATGCGCATGTCGTTGCTGCAGTCGGTGAACAGCGCCGGGCGCAGGAAAAAGCCCGGCGTCGCGCAGGCGACGCGCTCGCCGCCGAAGGCCAGCGTCGCGCCTTCATCGCGCCCGATGCGGATGTATTCCATATCCTGGTCAAGCTGGCTCTGGTCGACCACGGGGCCGATGTCGACGCCGGCCGCCAGCGCGTCGCCGATCGTCAACGCCGCCAGCTTTTCCTTGACCGCGGCGACAAACGCCGGATAGATGTTCTTTTCGACGATGATGCGCGACGACGCCGTGCAGCGCTGGCCAGTCGAGAAAAACGATCCCTGCACCGCGCAGTTGACGGCGGTGGCCAGGTCGGCATCATTGAGCACGATCAGCGGGTTCTTGCCGCCCATTTCGATCTGCACCTTGGCCATGCGCCCGATCGCCGCCTGCGCCACCTTGGCGCCGGTGCTGACCGAACCGGTGAAGCTGATCGCATTGACGCGCCGGTCGTTTAGGAAGGCCTGGCCGACCACGCTGCCGCGTCCCATGACCAGGTTGAACACGCCGTTCGGCAATCCGGCGCGGCTGATGATTTCGGCCAGCGCCCAGGCGCTGCCGGGAACCAGTTCGGCCGGCTTGATCAGCACGCAGTTGCCGTAGGCGAGGGCGGGCGCGATCTTCCAGGCCGGGATCGCGATCGGGAAGTTCCACGGCGCGATGATGCCGACCACGCCGACCGGCTCGCGCGTGATTTCGATGTCGAGGTTGGGGCGCACCGACGGCAGCTTGTCGCCGCGCAGGCGCAGGCATTCCTGGGCGAAGAACTTGAAGATGGCGCCGGCGCGCGCCGCTTCGCCGATGCCTTCGGGGCGGGTCTTGCCTTCTTCGCGCGACAGCAGCGTGCCCAGTTCTTCCTTGCGCGCGATGATTTCGGTGCCGATCTTGTCGAGCGCGTCGGCGCGCAGCTGGATGTTCGACAGGGCCCAGCCGGGAGCGGCGGCAGCGGCGGCGGCGATCGCCAGCCAGGCCTGCTGCGCATCGGCTTGCGCGTAGTGGTCGATGATGTCGGCGGTATTCGACGGATTGATGTTGGCCGACGAGGTGGCGCCGTCGACCCAGGCGCCGTTGATATAGTTCTGTTTCATGGTGGGCTTTGGTTTTTAATAACAAAGCGAGAGCTTACCACTGTGCGCGCGGCACCGCCTCATGTGATCAACGACTGTGCAGGAATCGGCGCAGCCGGAAGCGCCCGAGCACAAAACCAGGCGGCTTCGGGGCAGCGGGCATAAAAAAAGCCACCCTGGTCGGCAGGGTGGCTTTCAGTGGCATGGCGTCAGCTTAGTTCTCGACGAACACCACGGTGGTGCGCGGCGGGATGCTGAAGGTGCCGCTCGCCGCGCTGTAGGTCGCGGTCTTGGCCAGCGCGTCGCTGGTCGACGCCTGCTGCACCGCGTGCACGGCCAGCGTTCGGCTCTTCAGTTCGACCACCGTCACGTCGCGCGCGACCTTGTCGACGTTGATCAGCACCGTCACGCTCTTGTACTTGGCGTTCGCGTAGCCGGCGCCGTCGATGTTCATCGCGATCACGCCTGCCACCTGGGCCGGCCCGACGTTGTAGAACTTGACGCGGTCGCTCACGTCCTGGGCGGTGCGCAGGCGGAACAGCGAACTGTCCTTGCGGATCGCCAGCAGGTCGAGGAAGTAGTCGCGCGCGCCGATGATGGCCGCGCTGTTCGGCTTGATCAGCGGGTTGATCAGGATCGGCGTGATCATGGCCCAGCTGTCGCCGTTCACGCCCTGCAGCGGCAGGCCGACGCCGAAGTTGTTCGACTGGTAGGTGAAATCGAGCTTGTTGAACCAGTCGCCGGCATTGTAGCTGTCGCGGTCCATCGACTTCGAACGCAGGATGTCCTGGCCGGCGTGGAAGAACGGTACCCCCTGCGAGAACATGTTGATCGCCGCGCCCAGGTTTTGCACCCGCACGCGGTCGGCCAATGTCGTGGCGGTCGGCAGCTTGTAGGCGTTCAGGTCGAACAGGGTCTGGTTGTCATGCGCCTCGACGTAGTTGATGGTCTCCTGCGGGCTGGCGGCAAAGCCGGCGTGCTGGCCGAAGTAGTCGATTTGCGCGTTCGTGCGGACCGCCCCGGTGCGGTCGGTGAAGCTGTAGTCGCGCAGCGTGCCCGACATCCCCACCTTGATCAAGTCGCCCAGGCGCAGCAGGTCGTCCTTGGTCTGCGTGCTGCTTGCGTTCGGATCGAAAAAGGCGCCGCTGATGAAGCCCTGCTGGCTGATCAGCGAGGCGCCGCTGTCGCAGCAGCCGCCGCCGCGCACGGCGTCGCGCAGGCGGTCGTTGAACGAGCCGACGCCGCTGCCGTACATGTTCGACTGGCGCGCCTGCACGAAGCGCGCGTCGTTGGCCACGGCACCGAAGTTCCAGGCTTCGCCGTACAGGTAGATTTCGCGTCCGGCGGCCGCGGCGACGTCGGTCTTGAGCTTGGTGATCACCGCCAGCGGCGCCAGGCCCATGATGTCGAAGCGGAAGCTGTCGACCTTGTAGTCGCGGGCCCAGGTCGAGACCGAGTCGATCATCAGCTTGCCCATCATCGCGTTTTCGGCGGCGGTGTCGGCGCAGCAGCTGTCGTTGAGGATGGCGCCGCTCGAGTTGAGGCGGTAGTAGTAGGTCGGCACGATCTTGTCGAGCACCGACAGCGGGCCTTGCTGCGATTCGCTGGTGTGGTTGTAGACCACGTCCATCACGACCCGCAAGCCTTGCTCGTGCAGCGACTGGACCATGGAGCGGAACTCGCGCACGCGCACCGCGCCGTCATTGGCGTTGGTGGCGAAGCTGCCGTCCGGTGCGGTGTAGTGGACCGGATCGTAGCCCCAGTTGAAGCAGTCGCTGTTGGCGGCGGCTGCCACGGCGGCCTGCTGCAGGCTGGAATTGGCCGGCGCGTCGGGAATGACCGGTGTGGTGCAGCCGACTTCGTTGACGCTGGCGATGTCGAACGCGGGCAGCAGGTGGATGTGGGTCATGCCGGCACGCTGCAGTGCGCGCAGGTGGTGCATGCCGTCCGATTCGATATCGGTGAATGCCATGAACTTGCCGCGGTGGGCGCTCGGCACGGTCAGGTCGCTGGCGCTGAAATCGCGCACCTGCAGTTCGTACAGCGCGATATCGGCCGGATGCGCGAGCGCGGGAATGGCTTGCGCGTCCCAGCCGGTCGGCTTGAGCGCGGCGCCGTCGAGGTTGGCGACGAAGCCGCGCGTTCCGTTGGCGTTCAGGCTGAGCGAGTAGGGATCGCTGACCGTGTTGCTGACGACGGCGTTGCCGGCCCAGCGCGACAGCACGCTGACCGTGTAGGTGTAGTAGGAATGATTGGTCCAGGCCGCGTCGGGCGCGGTGTACGACCAGACGCCGCTGGCGCCATCCTTGACCATGGCCACGCTGGTGGCGCTGGCCGTGTCGGCGTCGGCGTATACGTTCAGGTTCACCGATTTGGCGGTCGGCGCCCAGACGCGGAAGGTCGGGATGCCGGCTGCGCTGAAGGTTGCTCCCAGCTTGCTGTCGGCGGCAGCGCCGGCGAACAGCGCGTCGAGCATGCCGCTCGTTTGCAGCGACGTCACCTGCAGCAGCTTGCCGGCGGCGTCGAACTGGGCGAGCGCGAACTGGCCGTTGACCTTGGCGGCCATGGCAGTGGCGTCGCTGGCCGACAGCGTCAACGCAATGGCGCTGGCCAGGTGCGGAAATTTGCTGGCCAGCGCAGGCGCCAGGGCGCCGCTCTGGGTCAGCGCAACGCTGCCGTCGGCGCCGGTGACGCCGGCCGCGGCCGAGCCGAGCCCGCCGGCGGCCGCGTAGTACAGCCGGTAGTTGCCGCTGGCCGGTGTGCCGGGCCAGATCAAGGTCGTCGCCGACAGCCAATGGGCCTTCGCTTCGGCCAGGTTGCCGAAGGTGATGGCCGGCGCGCTGGTGTAGATCTGGCAGTCGCCTTCGAGCATCCAGATTTGCTGGCCCTTGGTGGCGATGTCGGCGGCAAAGTCGACGCTCTGGTCGCTGCCGCAGTTCTTGTTGCCGCTGCCGTCGGTGAGCAGGAAGGAGATGCTGGTCTTGGCCGGGTCGAGCGGGATATCGACGAAGGCGCCGAAGGAATCGGTGGTCGCCATCATGAAGCGGTCGGTGATCCAGGTGGCGCTCGGCTTGAGCGGGCCCGACCACGAGTAGGCGCCCCATTGCGCCTCGTCGTGCTGGACGCGGCGAAAGTGCATGCGCAGCGAGCCGGCCGCTTGCGGCACGACTACCTCGACCGGAGGTGCAGGAGGTACGGGCACGACCGGTGGCGGGCTGCTGCCGCCGCCGCCGCCGCAGGCAGCGAGCACGACGGCGCTGCTGGCCACGGCCAGCAGCAGTCGAAATTGTGAAGTAATACTACGTATGGTACGCATGTGCGATTCCTCGAAGAATATATAGGCGAGCGGCGCCTTGTCCTTGATACGTCGTTTTTGTGACGCCGCCGGCGAGAAGGGTTAGACCCTTTGTGTAATATTACTACACAATATTTTCGATGAAACGCCCTGTTGCAAAAATACTCTTGCTTGAGGGTAATTAATTTACGGGGCGGCGGCGGCCTGGCGCGGCGCCTGTCCGCGCAGCGCGGCCCAGGTCGTCGCATCGCGTGCCAGGCGGCCCAGGAAGATGCCATTGAAGATACCGAACAAGGCGCACAGTGCGGCGACGAACAGGGTGTCGTGGCGCGCCTGGGGTTGCATGGCGAGCAGCACGCTGGCGGCATATTTGGTGAAGAAGATCGCCATCATCGTCGCCAGCGGGATCCAGCTGCCGCGCACCAGCACGCTGCCGGCCTGGCTGCCCGCGCTGAGGCGGTCGGCGCCGAATTTCCACATGCACACCGCGGTGACGGCGACGGCGCCGCCCCAGGCGGCGAGCGTGAGGCCGCCGAGGCCGAATTTGCCGGCCAGGTCTTGCAGCGACAACAGCAGCATGATGGCGGGGATGATCAGCAACTTGCCGAACGCCATGTCGCGGTCCTTGCTGGCCATTATGCCGCGGTAGACCAGCACGGCCAGGATGACCCAAACGTAGGCGGGGGTGTGGGATACGATCTGTTGCAACATGGTGGGCTCCGGTGAGTCAGTTAAGATGTGCGAACTATGCCGGACGGCGCGATGCCTGTGGAACGCATGCGACGAAGCTGCAAAAAACGGCGCGAAACGCGATTGTGCGGCGCCAGTTGCGCGCGCCGCCGGCGCCACCTGACCACGGACAGCAAAAAATGACCCTGAACATTTCGAGAATTCTTCACGCGGGCTATGTGTTCGACTGCGGCGCGACGAAAATCGCCTTCGACCCGATTTTCGAAAACCCCTTCAGCCGCAATTGCCATGCGTTCCCGCAGGTCCGCTTCGACTGCGACCAGATCCGGCAGCTGACCCTGGCGGCCGTGTTCATCTCCCATTTCCATGACGATCACTGCTCGTTCGAGAGCCTCGACTTGCTCGACCGGCGCACGCCGATCTATCTCTACTGCCTGTTCGATGAGCTGTTCGACATGGTCAGGGAGCTGGGCTTTAGCGACGTGCGCCGGCTGCATGTGAACCAGCCGGTCACGGTCGGCGCGTTCGAAGTGATCCCGCGCGAGGCGCTCGATTCGGACGTCGATTCGATGTTCCAGATTAAGGCGGCCGGACTGAATGTGCTCAACGTCGTCGATGCGTGGATCGCGCCCGGCGCGTTGGCCGGCCTGGCGGCCGAAGGCCCGTGGGACATGGTGCTGTGGCCGTTCCAGACGATGCGCGAGATGGACGTGCTGTCGCCGGCGCGCGCCACGCCCGCGCCGGCCGCCTTGCCAGCCGACTGGCTCGAGCAGCTGGCGATACTCACGCCGCGCTATGTGGTGCCGAGCTCCTGCCAGTTCTTGCAGGAGCCATGGTCCTGGTACAACCATGCGTTTTTCCCGATCACGTATCGCCAGTTCCAGCAGGAGGTGGAGGCGGCGCTGCCGGCGGCGCGCGTTGTGCGGCTCAATCCCGGCGTCTCGGTGACGCTCGACGGCGCGTCGCTGCGGGCGGGCGCGCCGCTGCCATGGGTGGTGCCGGTGGGCGATCAGGACGTCGATTATCAGTACCGGGAAGACGCGCCGTGGCCGAGCACGGCCGAGATCGCGGCGCATTTCCCCGCGCTCACGCCGGCGCAGGACGCCCGGGTGCAGGATTACTGCGCCGAGGGATTGCTGGCCTGCTACCGGGGCATGGAACTGCCGCCGGACAGCTACTTCGAGACGCTGCGGCTGTGGCGCTTGTCGGTGTACGACCATGCCGGCGCCGGCACGCACTATTACTATCGGGTCGAAGGCGACGCGATCGAGCGCGTGGCCGAGGGCGGCGCGCTGTCATGGACGACCGAAATACCGGCGGCGAAAATATACGCGGCCCTGGAGCTGGGCGAATCGCTGACCTCGATGTACCTGCGCATCAACGGCGAGCGCTTCGACGCCGCCACCGAAGCCGGCCTCGCCGACGCCGACATGGTGGACGACCCGCTGATCCGCTGCCTGTTCGACGACGCCTTCGGCGCCTACCAGGCCGCGCAGCTGCGCAGGATCAGGGCGCGCGCCGGCTGACCCCGGGTCGACTAGCTGGCGTAGCCGGGATCGATCTTGTCGAGCTTGCGGATCAGCGACGGCCACACGAAGGCGCCGCCCATGCCGCCGGTCTGCACCCGCGCCGCTTCGGCCACGCCCTTGACGATGCGCGGGTCGACCTGCACCAGTTCGCCGCCGGCCTGCGCGGCCAGCTGGATCTGGCATGCCGATTCGAAGGTGTACATCGCCAGGAAGCAGTCGGCAATGGTGCGCGCCGCCACCAGCAGGCCGTGGTTGCGCAATACCAGGAAGGTCGCTTCGCCCAGGTCGGCCTGCAGGCGCGGCTTTTCTTCGTCGCGGAAGGCCACGCCTTCGTAGTCGTGATAGGCCAGCGACGCGAGCACGAAAGTCGATTGCTGCGAAATCGGCAGCACGCCGCATTGTTGCGCGCTCACCGCCACCCCGGCGCGCGTATGCGTGTGCAGCACGCATTGCACGTCCTCGCGCGCGGCGTGCACGGCGCTGTGGATCACGAAGCCGGCCGGGTTGACCGGAAACGGCGAGTCGATCACCTTGTTGCACTGCTGGTCCACCTTGACCAGCGAAGAGGCGGTGATTTCGTCGAACATCAGGCCGTAGGGGTTGATCAGGAAGTGGTGTTCCGGGCCCGCAATGCGCGCGCTGATGTGGGTGAACACCAGGTCGCTCCAGCCATGCAGCGCCACCAGCCGGTAGCAGGCGGCCAGCGCAACCCGGGTTTGCCATTCTTCGTCGCTGACGACGCCTTTGAGCGAGGGGATTTCCATGTTTGTCTCCTGGTTGGTAGGCTTAGACAGTAACGCGGGTCTACAATGCGAACTGTCAATTTATTTACATTTCGAGAAATTTCATGGATCACGCCCCAAGCCTGCTGGCGCGCCTGTCCGGCGATGCCTGGTTCGGCGCCTTGCCGAAAGCGATACGCCAGCTGATGGTCGGGCAGGCCGACCTGCTGCGCCTGCAGCCGGGCGAGATGCTGTTTCGCCAGGGCGATCCGCCGACCGGCCTGTATGCGCTGGCGGGCGGCACGCTGAAGATGTCGTCGCTGCGCGAGGACGGCCGCGAGGCGATCCTCGCGGTGCTGGAGGCGGGCATCTGGTTCGGCGAGATTTCGCTGATCGATGGCCAGCCGCGCACCCATGACGCGACCGCGCTCGGTCCGGTGCAGGTGCTGCTGTTGCCGCGCCCGGCCTTTGAATCCTTGATGCAGCAAGCCGTGTTCGCGCGCGCGATCGCGGCCCTGCTGGCCGGGCGCATCCGGCTGCTGTACGGCATCGTCGAGGATGGCGCCTTGCGTTCGACGCAGGCGCGCGTGGCGCGTCGCCTGCTGTTGCTGGCGCGCGGCGATGGCGTGGGGGCGGCGCACGTGCATGGGCGCGTACCGGTGTCGCAGGAAGGGCTGGCGATGATGCTGGGGATGAGCCGCCAGACGCTGTCGAAACAGTTGCAGCGGATGGCGAACGATGGCCTGGTCGAATTGGGCTACGGCCGTATCGACGTGGTGTCGGAAAGCGGCCTGAAACGCCTCGCTGGCGCTTCCTGAGTTCAGTGCAGCATTTGTGCGAAAAATCTCTGCTGACTGCGTTCGGTAAGCAACAGAAAAGCGCTGCGATGTGGCGCAAGCTGCAGTTCCCAGGCAGCGTACTGCGGCGACCCTTGATCATCGTGCACGCGCCGGACACTCATGGGTGAACCTGATGATGCACGATTTTTTATTGAAGAACCGCGACGAGCTGATGGCGCGCTGCCGCGTCAAGGTGGGCGAGCGGCCCGGCCGTTCGGCGACCGAAGCGCAACTGCAGAACGGCATTCCGCTGTTCCTCGACCAGCTGATCCGTACGCTGGAAATTGAACACTCGCACCATCCGCACGACAGCGTCGCCGTCTCCGGCCCGGTCGCCGGCGGCGCCGCGCTGTCCGAAGTGAGCGTCACGGCGGCCCAGCATGGCAAGGACTTGCTGGAACTGGGGCTGACGGTCGACCAGGTCGTGCACGATTATGGCGACCTGTGCCAGGCGATCACCGACCTGGCGTTCGAGCGCCGCGCGCCGTTTTTAGTCGACGATTTTCGCACGCTGAACCGTTGCCTGGACAATGCGATTTCGGACGCCGTCACCGAGTTCAGCTACCAGCGCGACGCCCGGTTTGCGGAGCGCCACGCCGACGATGCGAATCAGCGGCTCGGATTTTTTTCCCATGAATTGCGCAACCTGCTGTGGACCGCGTCAATGGCGTTTTCGGCCGCCAAGGCGGGCAATCTGTCCTTGTCAGGGGCGACCGGCGCCATCCTCGAACGCAATTTGCAAGCACTCGAAAAACTGATCGCGCGCACGCTCGACCAGGTCAAGGTGGACAGCCACGGAGCGCCCGCGCCGGACGTGTTTCCGCTGGCCGCTTTCATCGATGAGATTTGCGCCGCGGCCGGCCTGTCGGCGCAGGGCTATGGCTGCACGCTGCGCGCCGCGCCGGTCGACGCCGACCTGGCCTTGTGCGGCAACCGCGAGGTGCTGATCGGCGCGGTCGCCAACCTGATTCAAAACGCCTTCAAGTTCACCATGCAAAATACCGAGGTGCTGCTGACCGCGTACGGGGCAGGCGACCGTATCCTGATTGACGTCAAGGACCATTGCGGCGGCCTGGCCGACGGCGCCGCCGAGCGGATGTTCGCGGCGTTTTCGCAAACCGGCGCCGACCGCAGCGGGCTGGGGCTGGGATTGACGATCACGCGCCGCAGCGTTGCGGCCAACCAGGGGACGGTCAGTGTCGAGGACGTGCCGGGGGTCGGCTGCGTGTTTACGATCAACCTGCCGCGCTACGGGATGCCGGCATGATGCGGCGCGGCCGTCGGCGGCCACGCCGCGCTGGCGCCGTGCTGGTGGCAGGGCAGCCGGAACAGGAAGGTGGTTAGTTCGTCGGATGAACTGACGGTCATGGTGCCGCCGTGCGAGCGCGCGATTTCGCCGACGATGAACAAGCCCAGCCCAAGGCCTTCGTGCGGGCTCTTGGCCGCTGCCCGCCAGTAGGGCTTGAACAAGTGGGCGACCGTGTCGTCCGACATGCGCGGGCCGTGGTTGGTGACGGCCAGTTCCAGTGCGTCATCGGCGACATGGGCGGCCACACCGACCGGCTTGCTCGTGTCGCCATACACCAGCGCATTCTTGAGCAGGTTCGAGCACAGCTGCGCGAGGCGCGGCGCGTCGCACAGCACCGTGCCCAGCGCGTGCGCCTCGAGGCGGATGTCGCGCTGCGGATAGGTGCTGCGCAGTTCTTCGACCACCTGGCGCAGGGCGTCGCCCAAGTCCGCGTGGGGCGCCAGGTTGAGCGGAATGCCGCCGCCCATTTTGCCGCGCGTCAGGTCGACGACGTCGTCGACCAGCGCCGCCATGCGCTTGCCGCTGCCCTGGACCAGTTTGGCCAGGATCGTCAATTTCTTCTCGTCCCCCAGGCTCAGCAGCATCAATTCGGCGCCGGTGATGATGGTGCCGAGCGGGTTGCGCAAGTCGTGTCCCAGCACCGCGATGAATTGTTCGCGCAGCTCGGATGTTTCGCGCGCGTCGAGCAGGGCGACCTGGGTTTCTTCGAGCACTTGCTGGCTGCTCAGCTGCTGCGAGATCAGTTCGGCAAACAGCGTCATCGAGGCCAGCGCGGCCGTGCCCGACAGGTTTTTCGGCAAGGGATCGATGCCGGACAGCGTGCCGAAGTAATCGCCGTTCTGGCGGCGGATGGGCACCGAAATGAAACTCTCGAAACCGAACTGGGCGGGGATCGGATGTGCCTTGAAGGCGGGGTCGGTGCTGGCGGCGTCGATCACGAGCGCCTTGCCGCTGGTGCGGACCAGGTCGCACAAGGTGGTGCCGACGGCGCGCGTGGCGTTGGGCAGCAGGCCCATGCCGAGCTGGTCGAGCACGGCGCATGCGGTCCACGATTCCGGCGTCACCCGGGCAATGCAGGTGAAGCGCAGGCCGGTAATCTGCGCTACCGTAGCCAGCAGCGACGGTATCGATGCGATGCGCTGCACCGCGGCCACATCTGGCAAGACCGACTGAATCATAGTGCTCTGCAAGGTGGGCCTGTGGCGCGGCCAGTGGATAGTAGGAATGACAATTATCCTGCAGAGGATCAATGTGCATCGGTAACTAACGGTTGGTTTTGCGTAAATATGGCTGAGAGTTGGTTGCTGTTGTGTACTAACAAATGCGACTGTTGATTAACAATGGATTGCCAACTTTATCGTTGGCAGGCGGTCGCAGCAGGTGGCGCGGACGAAAAAAATGCCGCTCCCGGAGCGGCATTTTGTCTGCTGGACGCGCTTAACCGTGCGCGATGCGCGCCGCGATGTGCGCCAGCGCCTCCTCGACCTGATCGATCAGGATCAGGCACAGGTCGCCGTCGGACAGGCGCGCCAGTGCCGTGTCGATGGCAACGAATTCGCCATTGATCTCGTCCACGTGGCTGGTGCGCTTGGCGCCGGCCAGGCCCTGGCGCAGCAGCGCCACCACTTCGCCGTCGGCGCGGCCGCGCTGGCACTGGTCCTGGTACAGCAGCACGTCGTCGAAGGCGGCGCCGAGGATCTCGGTCTGCTGGCGGATGTCGACGTCGCGCCGGTCGCCGGCGCCGCTGATGACCACCGAGCGGCGCTTGGCCGGCATCGATTCGACCGCCGACACCAGCGCCAGGATCGCGTCCGGATTGTGGCCGTAGTCGGCGATCACGGTCGCGCCGCGGTAGTTGAACACGTTGAAGCGGCCGGGCGCGTTGTCGCTCTCGTTGGCGAACGACTTCAGGCCGGCGCAGATGCTGTCCCAGCTGGTGCCCACGGCCCATGCCGCGGCCACCGAGGCCATCACGTTCTCGACCTGGAAGCCGATGCTGCCGTTGCGCGTGATAGGCACTTCCGACAGCGCCACTTTCAGTTCGGTCTTGCCCTGCACCGCGAGCAGCATGCCGTCTTCGACGAACACCACGCGCTGCCCTTGGGCGCGGTGGGTCGACATCACTGGATGCTCGCCGTCGGCGGCAAAGAAGGTCACCGTGCCGCGGCAGTTGTTGGCCATCCCGACCACGATCGGGTCGGTGGCGTTGAGGACGGCCACGCCGTTGTCGGCCACGTTCTGCACGATCACGCGTTTGAGCACCGCCAGGTCTTCCAGCGTGGTGATGTAGTTCAGCCCCAGGTGGTCGCCCGAGCCGATGTTGGTCACCACCGCGACCTGGCAGCGG
>JANYGW010000146.1 GCA_025359245.1 Massilia sp. | reverse complement strand
CCTATATTTCTTTCTTGTGAACATTTGATAATTTAAGTATTCAACATCGCTTGCGCTCTGTTGGCACCTTCATCAAACGCCCACACTTATCGACTGTTAATTTTTAAAGAGCTAATTTGGTGTTGCTGACTGCGCAGTACGAAGCGTTGTGTTCGTTGCAGCAGAGAGGCGAGATTATGAAGCACTTCGTTTCACTCGTCAACCCCTTTATTTCTACCGTCTCGCCTCGTTTGAAGCGCCCGTTATCGGGGAGGCGAACTATAGCAAACGCCCCGGAGCCTTGGCAAGGCCTATTTCTGATAATTCAACAGGAGCGCGACAGGTTCCTGTAAGGACTTGGCACTATGTTTGCTAGATAGACCACAGGAAGGCCGGGGCGAGCTTCGCCTTGTACCGTTCCGGGACAGCTGCGCCGTTATGGAACAGCACCATTCCAAGAGAGAGCCGCAGTCGAGGGCCCCACCAGGAGACTAGTAATCATGTACAGCCCGTCTGCACCAGATTCAAACAGCCGCAGCATGAAGGCGTCCGCCAGCAAATGGGACGATGCGATGCCGGCGATTATCGACTCGTCCCACCTGCGCTCCAAGGCTTTCGGCCTGTGTCCCGGCGCCCAGCCCGACTTCAGCCCCCTGCAGCAGAGCGACTTGGCCCTGCTCGTCGAGCGCAACCGCATGCTGCACGCCCATGCGGTGCCGGCCATGGAAACGCTGTACCAGCAAATCATCAATACCCACAATATGGTGATCCTGACGGACGCCAACGGTGTCATCGTGCATTCGCTGGGCGACGACGACTTCCTCGAAAAGGCCGACCGCGTGGCGCTGACGCCGGGCGTGGCCTGGTCGGAAGAGAGCAAGGGCACGAACGCGATCGGCACTGCGCTTGCCGAAAAGACCGCCACCTTGGTCCATGCGGACCAGCATTTCCTGGCCGCCAACCACTTCCTGACCTGCTCGGCCGCGCCGATTACCGACTACCAGGGCAATGTGGTCGGCGTACTCGACGTGTCCGGCGACCAGCGCAGCTTCCACAAGCATACGATGGCCCTGGTGCGCATGTCGGCGCTGATGATCGAAAATCAGCTGTTTTCGGCGACTTTCGAGGATTCGATCACGCTGCACTTCCATGCGCGGCCGGAATTCATCGGCACGCTGATGGAAGGCATCGCCTCGTTCACCCCCGGCGGCCGCTTCCTGTCGGCCAACCGCAACGGCCTGTTCCAGCTGGGCCTGTCGTTCTCGGCCCTGCAGTCGCATACCTTCAGTTCGCTGTTCGGCCTACCCGTGTCGGCCCTGTTCGACCATTACCGGACCGCCGCGCCCGGCCTATTGAACCTGTGCATGCACAGCGGCGTGCGGGTCTACGGCCGCGCCCAGCTGCGCCTGGCCAACGGCGCGCATGCGTTGACCGACAACAACGATATCGTCAGCGCGCCCAGCATTCCGCACGCGACCAACCCGGTCCACGCGGCGCGCCGCCTGTCGGGCCTGCGCTACCTGAACACGGGCGACCCGCAGCTGGAACTGGTGATCGACAAGGTCAACAAGGTGCTGGGGCGCGACATTCCCATCCTTGTCATGGGCGAGACCGGCACCGGCAAGGAACTGCTGGCCCAGGCGATCCACAACGACTCGCCGCGCGCGATGAGCCCGTTCGTGGCCGTCAACTGCGCATCGATTCCCGAGACCCTGATCGAATCGGAACTGTTCGGCTATGAAGACGGCGCCTTCACGGGCGCGCGCAAGAAGGGATCGATCGGGAAAATCCTGCAAGCGAACGGCGGCACCCTGTTCCTCGACGAAATCGGCGACATGCCGTTCAGCCTGCAGGCGCGCTTGCTGCGCGTGCTGCAGGAACGCATGGTCACACCGCTGGGCAGCAGCAAGTCGATCCCCGTCAACGTCGAATTGATCTGCGCCACCAACCACAACCTGCGCGAACGCATTGCCAAGGGGCTGTTCCGCGAAGACCTGTATTACCGGCTCAACGGCCTCGTGGTCAAGTTGCCGCCGCTGCGCGAACGCACCGACCTCGACACCGTCGTCAAGAAAATCCTGATGTCCGAATCGAATGGCGGCAAATACAAGATATCGGTCGACGTGCTCGCACTGTTCCACCAGCACAAATGGCCGGGCAATTTCCGCCAGCTGACCAATTTGCTGCGCACCGCCATCATCATGGCCGGCGACGAGCAGGAAATCTGCCTGCGCCACATGCCCGACGACTTCTTCGACGACATCGACACCGGCGCGGCCGCGCTCAGCGCCAGTCCCGAAAAAATGATCGCCGGCGGCGCGAACCTCGAACAGATGGAGCATTCGGTGATCCTGAAGACGCTCGACGCGCACGGCGGCAACGTGTCGGCCACGGCGCGCGCGCTCGGCGTGTCGCGCAACACGATTTATCGCAAAGTGCCGCACCTGAAGTAGCGATCTCATGCGGACGGAAACCCGGGCGACTTCCAGACCACGCCGCGCTTGTTGATCGTCATGACATCCACGCCGGCCAAGCCGGCGGCCAGCGCGTGCGCCTTGCGTGCGCCCATCACCATGAACGCGGTCGACATGCCGTCGGCCAGGATGCCGCTCGGCGCCAGCACAGTCACGCTGGCCAGCTCTTGCGGCGAGTCGCCGGTGGCCGGGTCGAAGATATGGTGGTGCACGAAATCGGGCGTGAACGTACATGCATAGTCGCCCGAGGTGGCCGCGCTGCGCCCGTCCAGCTGCATGCTGGCCGCCAGCATGCCGTCCTGGCGCGGGTCGGCCACGCCCACCGTCCACGGCCGCTGGCCCGGCTTGCCCCCTTCGGTTGTGAACACGCCGGTGTCGACCAGCGCATCAACGATGCCGCGTGCGCGCAGTGCAGCGAGCGCAAGATCGGCCGCATAGCCCTGGGCCAGGCCGTCCAGGGTCAGCTGCATGCCCGGCCGCGCGAAGGCGACCCGTTCGGCATCGCACTGCACCCGTTCCCAGCCCACCTTGGCGCTGGCCTTGAGCCGCTCCGACCGCAGCGGCCGGCCATTCGCCCGCGACGCATCCCGATAGACTTGCCACAAGGGCTGCACGGTCATGTCGAACGCGCCGCGCGAGAGCAGCGCCAGCGCGCGCGCCGTTTCCAGCATGGCCAGCAAGTGCGGGTCCGGATGCGCGAGCACCCCATCGCGGTTCAGGCGCGCCACCTGGCTCGATGGCCGGTCAAGGTTCACCAGCTGGTCGACCTGGCGCACTGCGCGCACGGCTGCCGCGAGCGCACGCCGCGCCACGCCGCGGTCCGGATGAAACAGCGAAATCCGGATCGTCGTACCAAAGGCCGGCGCGCTGGCCGAATGGAACCCGCGGCCTTCCGCGATGCCCACACTGGCCACCGCGGCCACCGTCCCCAGCGATGCCGCAATAAAGGTCCGGCGCTCCATCCGGTCAGAAGAAAATGATGCCGCCAACCGACACGCCGTTCATGCGCGCGCTGCTGCCGTCAAAGCCCTTCGAGCGGGTCTGTCCGGCTTCGGCCACCAGCGTGATGGCGCTGTTGAGCGAGTAATACGCACCCGCGGTCAGGTTGGCGTTCAACTTCAGGCCGCCGGTGCCGGCAGTGTTCTCATCGTTCTTGCTGAGACCATAGCTGAGACCGAGCTTGAGCTTGTCGCTGGTCTTGAACGTGCCCTGCAGCAGGTAGTTCTTCGACTTGACGTCGCCCTGGTCGGCATCGGACAAGATGCCCAGGCCCTTGCCGCCCTGGACGTTGGCCAGCACGCCGAATGCGCCAGCCGCGTACGAGCCGCCGATTTCAAAGCCGCGCATGGTCATGTCGGCAATGCCTGGCGTGACGGAGTTGAACTTTTGCGACTTCGCGCCAAGCCAGCCCTTGAAGCCATCGGCGGCATAGGTCAGCTGCGCCTGCAGCTGCGGGGTCGAGCCAGAGCGGAAGGTCGGGCCGGCCACGACCGGCGTATCGGCGACCGGGCTCATGACGCCGAGGTCGAAGCCGATGCCGGAGGCCGATTTCGGCATGCTGTAGCTCATCTGCCCGTAGTTGCCGAGATAGCTGTAGCCGGCGCCGATGTGGCCGAGTGCGACGCGGCCGCGCTGGGTGGCCTGCACCGGTGCGCCAGCGCCCAGCAAGGTCATGTCGCCGAGGATGGCGCTGGCGCCGAAGATGCCGTAGTCGCGGCCCAGCTTGATCGTGCCCATGCTGGCATTGCCGAACGTGAAGAAGGCCTGGCGCACATCGACCACGCTGTTCTGGCCGATGGCGCTGTCGGTGGCGGTCGAATTGTAGATGCCGATGAGGGCCTTGACGTCGTAGTCGCCCTGCTTCGATGTAGCGGAAGTAACCAGGCCGTTCGGCAGCAAGCCGTTACCGACGGTGCTGCGGCGGTCAGCGCCACCGCAACCGATGCCCCGCGAACCGAGCGCCAGGCCGCCGACCGCATCGCCCGCACAGGAGACGACGGTGTAGTAGGCGTTGACGATACCGCCCACGTTGACCGTCCAGTCGCCGGCCTTGATCTCGACGGCGTGGGCACTTTGCAAACTGGCTGCGGCGATAACGCTGAGCGCAAAAATCTTCTTCATGGATCTCCCTCTTTCTGTTTTATGTGGTGAATACATCACTTGATGTCCATCCAAGGATGGCAATAAGCGTGCCCAGCAGTACGAGGGGGACGGCGGCGCGATGGCGATGAGAATCTGTGCCGATTCGAAGCAACGACGTGTAGCGCTGTTCTATTTCTGACCGCGTGGCTTCGCGGAATTCACGGCGCCGGAAAAGCCGCAGCAACAAACCAGCGTCGTCCTCGCCAACGCGGCGCTGCGACGCCTCGCGATCCATACTGAAATTGCGTCGACGTGGCGCATGCTCAGTATGGGTCCCCGCATGCGCGAGGACGGCGGCGCAAAAAAAAGACGGCCGAAGCCGTCAAAAAAAGCAGCCGCACCAACCGGTTCTGACTCCGGTCGCTGGCGTGCGACTACACCCTCAGGATTTCGGCAATTTGAAGACCCACACGGATCCGCCCTGCTCCAGCATGTTGACCTTCTTGGCCACTTCGCCGCCCCACAGCGGTACCGCGCCGCCCCAGCCCGACACGACGGCCACATACTGCTCGCCACCGTCCTGCCACGTGACCGGCGGCGCCACGACGCCCGAGCCGGTCTGGAACTTCCACAGTTCCTTGCCCGTGCGCGCATCGACCGCCTTCAGGAAGCCTTCCGGCGTGCCGTAGAAAACCAGGCCGCCCGCCGTGCTCATCACGCCGCCCCACAGTGGCGCGGTGTTCTTGATTTCCCAGACAATCTTGCCGGTCTTCGGATCGATGGCCCGCATCGCGCCGATGTAGTCGTCGAAGATCGGCCGGATGGTGAAGCCCGCGCCAAGGAAGGCGCCGCCCTTTTTGTACGTGACCGGCTCATTCCAGATATCCATGCCCCAGTCGTTGGCAGGCACATAGAACAATTTGGTCAGACTGTACGCCATCGGCATCTGGTTCTTCGCACCCAGGAAGGCTGGCGCCGAGAACACGGTCGAGCCCTTCTTGCCTTCCTCGCCCTTGGTCGGATCGCCAGGCCGGTTGGCCGCCACGAAATTCGGACGCCCTGTCTTCAGGTCGATGCCGGTGGCCCAGGTGATCTTCTTGACGAAGGGGAAGGCATTTTGCAGCTTGCCGTCCTTGGCATCGATCACGTAGAAGAAGCCGTTGCGGTCGGCCTTGCCGCCGTAGCGCTTGCCGTCCATGTCGAAGGTGACGAATTCATTGGCGCCGTCGAAGTCCCACGAATCGTTGGGCGTGTTCTGGTAAGCCCATTTGATCTGGCCGGTGGCCACATCGATCGCCACCGTCGACGACGAATACAGGTTGTCGCCAGGACGCAAATGGCTGTTCCACGGCGCCGGATTGCCGGTGCCGAAGTAGGCCAGGCCGGTGCTCTCGTCGAAGGTGCCGCCCATCCAGGTCGAGGCGCCGCCGGTCTTCCACAGGTCGCCCGGCCAGGTCTTGTTGGCGGTGCCGGAAATGCCGTTGTCACTGGCCTTGCCGTCCTTGTCGAACTTGTGGCCCATATGGCCTTCGACGGTCGGACGCGACCACACCAGCTGGCCCGTCATCGGATCGCGCGCTTCGACGCGGCCGACGATGCCGAACTCGCCGCCCGATACGCCCGTCAGCAGCAGGCCGCGGGCGATCAGCGGCGCGGCCGTCATCGAATAGCCGGCCGCATAATCGTCGACCTTCTCTTTCCAGACCACGGCGCCGGTCTTCTGGTCGAGCGCGACCAGTTGGGCGTCGAGCGTGCCGAAGATCACCAGGTTGCCATACAGCGCGGCGCCGCGGTTGACCACGTCGCAGCACGGCATGATGCCGTCCGGCAGGCGGTGCTCATACTTCCACAGCTTGGCGCCGGTCTTCAGGTCGACCGCGAACATGCGCGAATACGATGCGGTGACGAACATCTTGCCGTCGTGGATCAGCGGCTGCGATTCCTGCCCGCGCTGCTTTTCGCCGCCGAACGACATCGACCAGGCCGGCACCAGCTTGGCCACGGTCCTGGTGTTAATTTGTGTCAGCGACGAATAGCGCTGCCCTTCGGTGCCCATGCCGAACGACAGCACCTCTTTGGTATCCTTGGCCGTGTTGGCCAGCATTGCCGTGGTGACGTCGGCGGCGTGGACCTGCGCGAGCGCAGCCAGGCCAAGCAGCGCGGCCAGTAATTTTTTCTGCACAATACTCTCCTCTTGTTTTGAATCGATTTTATTTTTTATCGTGTTGTGCCCGCGGTTCGGCACTGAGGATCCGAAATTCCTCATCGGTGAACAGGCGAGAGCGCGTCAGGAAGCGCCTCCCTGTTCCGTTATCGAGCGAAAACATGCCGCCGTTGCCGGCGACCACGTCGATAATCAGCTGGGTATGCTCCCAGTAGGCAAACTGCTCAAGCCCCATGTAGAACGGCGCGCCGTCCAGGTTGCCGAGGTAGACATCGGTGTCGCTGATGTTGAAGTCGCCAGCCGGATAGCACATCGGCGCACTGCCGTCGCAGCAGCCACCCGACTGGAAGAACATCAGCGGCCCATGCACCTGGCGCAGCTCGGCGATCATGGCCAGGGCGGCGTCGGTTGCAATGACTCGTGCCAGCGCGTGTCTCATGGGGCACCCGATCAGAAGAAGCCGAGCGCGTTCGGGCTATAGCTGACCAGCAGGTTCTTGGTCTGCTGATAGTGGTCGAGCATCATCTTGTGGTTTTCGCGGCCAATGCCCGACTGCTTGTAGCCGCCGAACGCGGCATGGGCCGGATACAGGTGGTAGCAGTTGGTCCACACGCGGCCAGCCTGGAT
This sequence comes from Massilia sp., assembly GCA_025359245.1. Classification (GTDB taxonomy): domain Bacteria; phylum Pseudomonadota; class Gammaproteobacteria; order Burkholderiales; family Burkholderiaceae_D; genus Telluria_A. Next base: position 36,494 of record JANYGW010000146.1, on the reverse strand, counting down.
CGCGCGGCCGACCCGGAAGGCGCGCGAACCGTCGCGCGTCCACAGGCCGGCGCCGAGGCCGTACAAGGTGTCGTTGGCGATGCGCAGCGCGTCGGCTTCATCCTTGAAGGTCGTCACCGATACCACCGGTCCGAAAATCTCTTCCTGGAAGATGCGCATCTTGTTGTCGCCCTTGAACACGGTCGGCTGCACGTAATAGCCGCCTTCCATGTCGCCCGACAGCGAGGTGCGGGTGCCGCCGGCCAGCAATTCGGCGCCTTCCTGCTTGCCGATGTCCATGTAGGACATGATTTTTTCGAGCTGCTCCTGGGATGCCTGGGCGCCGATCATGGTCGACGCGTCGAGCGGGTTGCCCTGCTTGATCGCGGCCACGCGCACCAGCGCGCGCGCAATGAATTTTTCGTAGATCGATTCCTGGATCAGCACGCGCGACGGGCAGGTGCACACTTCGCCCTGGTTCAGCGCGAACATCGCGAAGCCTTCGAGGCATTTGTCGAAGAACGCATCGTCGGCATCCATCACGTCTTCAAAGAAGATGTTGGGCGACTTGCCGCCCAGTTCCAGCGTGACCGGGATCAGGTTCTGCGCGGCGTATTGCATGATCAGGCGGCCGGTGCCGGTTTCGCCGGTGAACGCGATCTTGGCGATGCGCTTGTTCGACGCCAGCGGCTTGCCCGCTTCAAGGCCGAAGCCGTTGACGATGTTAAGCACGCCGGGAGGCAGCAGGTCACCAATCAGTTCGATCAGGACCATGATCGAGGCCGGGGTCTGTTCGGCCGGCTTCAGCACGACGCAGTTGCCCGCGGCCAGGGCCGGGGCCAGCTTCCACACCGCCATCAGGATCGGGAAGTTCCAAGGGATGATCTGGCCGACGACGCCGAGCGGCTCATGGAAATGGTAGGCGTAGGTTTCGCTGTCGATCTGGGCGACCGAGCCTTCCTGGGCGCGGATGCAGCCGGCGAAATAACGGAAGTGGTCGATTGCCAGCGGAATGTCGGCCGCCATGGTTTCGCGGATCGGCTTGCCGTTGTCGATGGTTTCGGCAGTGGCGATCAAGGTCAGGTTGGCCTCCATCCGATCAGCGATTTTATTGAGGATGTTGGCGCGCTCGGTCTGCGACGTCTTGCCCCAGGCATCCTTGGCGGCATGGGCGGCGTCCAGCGCCAGCTCGATGTCTTCGGCCGTCGAGCGGGCGATCTCGCAAAAGACCTGCCCGGTGATCGGGGTGATATTACCGAAGTACAATCCATTGACCGGCGCGACGAATTTGCCGCCGATGTAATTGTCGTAGCGTGGTTTGAAGGGATTGGCGACGCCCAGTTTGCTGATGTCCGCGAGATTCATGTCATCCTCTTTCTTGAAGGTTTTATACCGTTGAAGGCAACGGAGTCGTGTGGTTCACACCTCCCCTATCGCAAGCGCCGTGCCAGCTGATGCATGCGCTGGCGCAAGGGGACATTCCAGAGTAGAGCGGCATCAAAACAACCTATTGATCAATCGCAAGGAATGACAATGACTGTGCGCTTTCAGGACACCGCCCCGTCCCGCTGTTCAGCAACGAAGCATTCCTTCAAAAATCGCGGTCAGACCACTCTTGCCGAAGAACCAGGGTCAGACCACTTTTTGCCGAATGCCAAGAGTGGTCTGACCCTGGCTCTGCGGCACTGGCTCTTCGGCAAGAGTGGTCTGCCCCCGTTTTGGAAGGAAATGGAACAGGTGATTCAAATTGGGACACTCAGGGGATCAGCACACCCCAGGGCAACTCGCCGACGGCGATGTCTTTTATTTTGGTGGCGCTGGCGGTGTCGATCACGCTCACGCTGTTCGAGCGCCCGTTCGCCACGTACAGCTTGGCGCCGTCGGGCGTGAGCGCCATGTTCCAGGGCCGCTTGCCGACCGCAATCGTTGCGCTCACCGTGTTGCTGGCGGTGTCGATCAGCATCACGGTGCCGTCGGCGCCGTTCGACACATATACGTGTTTGCCATCCGGATGGACCGCGATGCCATTGGCGTTTTTTCCCGCGCGGATCGCGGCGACCGCGCGCTGCGTGGCCAGGTCGATCACGTACACAATGCCGACCATTTCGGCCGCCACATAAGCCCGCGTCGAGTCGCGCGAAAAGCCGATTCCCCGCGGGCGCAATCCCACCGCGATCGTGCCGACCTGGCGCCGCTGCGCGACATCGATGACGTCGACCTGCTCGGCCTCCTCGGCGCTCACCAGCAGCCAGCGCCCGTCCGGGCTGAACACCGCGTGTTCCGGGTTTTTTCCCAGCACCTTGATGTCGGCGACCTGCCGCCGGGTCTGCGCGTCAATCAGGGTCACGCTGTTGTTCTCCTCCACCGCCACCGCCAGGTAGCGCCCGTCGGCCGACGCATTCACGCCTTCCGGCGACTTCCCCAGCGGGATCGGCTGGACGGCCTGGCCGCTGGCGGCGTCGAGCACCAGCAAAACGCTGCTGGCGGCATCGGTGACGAACAGGGTCTTTCCTCCCGCTCCGGCGGCGATGCCGCGCGGGCGCTTGCCGGCGGCGATCTCGCGCACCACCGTGTCGGTGGCGGTGTCGATCACGCTGATGCTGGCGGACTTCTCGTTCGGTACGTAGGCGAACGGTGCGGCGCAGGCGCTTGATGCGGCGACGGCGGCGATGACGAGTGTGAGCAGTTTCATGCGAATCCTTTCGAAATGGAAGCGCAAACCGTGCGCGCGTGGACACTGTCACGCAAGCACCGTGCCACGGCGGTACGTTTATCGGCTGGCAGGTATATTGCTTACGTTGGACGGGACAGACCTGCCGCGGATCCCGCGAAGCAGGCTAGCCATCCCACTACCGGAGACACCATGAGCCACCCTTTTCGCCTGAACGCCATCGCCAGCCTGTTCGCCGCCGGCAGCGCCGCGCTGGCGCCGCTCGCCTTTGCTGCCGACGCACCGCCCCCCGCCGATATCGTGGTGGTCACCGGCAGCCGCATGGCGCATTCCAGCTTCGACCTGCCAGCCGCCATCGACGTGCTCGACGCGGCCCGCATCCACGACGGCCAGATGCGCGTCAACGCGTCCGAATCGCTGGCCGCGGTTCCGGGACTGGTGGCGCAGAATCGCCAGAACTACGCGCAAGACCTGCAGATTTCGTCGCGCGGTTTCGGCGCCCGTTCCGCGTTCGGCGTGCGCGGCGTGCGCCTGGTCGCCGACGGCATCCCGGCCACCATGCCAGACGGCCAGGGCCAGGCCGCCACCTTCAACCTCGACATGGCCGAGCGCATCGAAGTGCTGCGCGGCCCCTTCTCCGCGATCTACGGCAATCACTCGGGCGGCACGGTCGCGCTGTTCACGCGCGACGGCAAGGGCCGCCCGAGCATCGAGGCGAACTTCGCGGCGGGCAGCTACAACACGCGCAAGGCCGACCTCAACGCGCAGGGCGAGAGCGATGGCATCGGCTACGTGCTCGACGCCTCGCGGTTTGACACCAACGGCTACCGCAGCCACAGCGCGGCGACGCGCGACCAGGGTTTTGCCAAGCTCACGCTGGCGCCGACGGCCACCAGCCGCCTGACGCTCAGCGCCAGCGCGCTGCGCCAGTCCGACACCCAGGATCCGCTCGGCGTCAGCTGGGCCACTTACCTGCGCGACCCGCGCGCCGGCGAAACCGATGCGACCGACACCCAGACGCCCAAGCGCACGCTGGCCGAGCGCTACGACACGCGCAAGAGCATCGACCACCAGCAGGCCGGCCTGGCGTTTGAGCAGCGCCTCGGCGACGACCGCGTGCGCGTCATGGCGTACGGCGGCCAGCGCCAGGTCATCCAGTACCAGGCGTTTTCCAAATTCGTCCAGGCCCCGGCCACCCAGTCGGGCGGGGTGGTCGATTTCGATCGCGCGTTCCATGGCATCGACATCAACTGGCTGCACGTCGCAAGTGTCGCTGGCGGCAAGCTCAATACCACCATCGGCATCGACTACGGCCATTCCACTGACGATCGCAAGGGCTTCGAGAATTTCATCGGCACCCAGTTCGGCCTGAAGGGAAACCTGCGCCGCGACGAGTCCGACACCGTGTCGAACTTCGATCCCTACGCCCAGGCCGAATGGCAGCGCGGCGCGTGGGTTGTGACAGGCGGCGCGCGCCACAGCCGCGTGAGCGTCCGCGTGGATGACCATTTCGCCAGCAATGGCAACGATGGCGGCAGCGTTGACTACAGCCACACGACACCGTTACTGGGCGTGCTGTACAAGCTGTCGCCCGTCTTGAATGTGTATGCAAGCGCGGCGCGCGGCTTCGAAGCGCCAACACTCAACGAGCTGTTTTACTCCGGTACCGGCGCCGGTTTCAATTTCAAGCTGGCGGCGGCTACCAGCACCCACCTCGAGACGGGCGTCAAGGCCTACCTCGGCAGCAGTACGCGCATCAACGCGGCGCTGTTCCAGGTCAAGACGCGCGATGAACTGGTGGTCGATGTGGCCAGCGGTGGACGAACCAGCTACCGTAACGCCAGCAAGACCCTGCGCCAGGGCGCGGAGCTGTCGCTCGACAGCAGCTTCAGTGACGGCTTCAGCGCGCGCATGGCGGTGACGGTACTGCGCGCCATCTACGACCAGGGCTTTGCCAATGTGCTCGAGGGCAGCCGGCTGCCCGGCGTGCCGAAGGCGAACCTGTTCGGCGAACTGGCGTGGAAAAACAGCAGCGACACTTTCGGCGCCGCCATCGAGACGGTCGCCAGCAGCAAGGTATATGCGGAGGATGCGAATCTCGAGATTCCAGCCCCCGGCTATGCGGTGCTCAACGCGCGCGTGCAGGCCAGGCAGGACTTGGGAGGATGGCGCCTGAAGGAATTCGTGCGGCTCAATAACCTGGCCGACCGCAAGTATGTCGGTTCGCTGATCATCGGTGATGCGAACAAGCGCTTTTACGAAGCTGCGCCGGGCCGCAACTGGATGATGGGCGTCAGCGCTCAATACACGTTCTGAGGTCAGTAGCGGTAGCGGGCGCCGAACGCGATGCTGCGCGGTGAGCCCGGCGCGACAAAGCGCGCATTTGCCGCCGTTTCGCCATCCTTCGGAAACAGGTTGCGCGCCACTGCGCCGTAGGTTCCGTAGCGGCGGTCGAACAGGTTGTTCACTTTCGCGTACAGGTCCCAACGCGGCGCCGGCTCCCAGCTGGCGCGCAGGTTCAGCAGCGCATGGCCGCGTACCCGCCAGTCGGTGCGCTGCGGCTGCGCATCCGAGGTCAAGCCATCTTCATTTCCCTGCGTGAGCAGGCTGGATGTGGCCTGCGCATCGGCGCCGACCGTCAGTGCGGCCGATACTTTCCAGTCGGCACCCAGCTTGAGCGTATGCGCAGGCAGGCCGGCGATCCGCGTGCCCCGCTGTACCTGCACGGTACGCGCCCCGCTGAACAGGACACCGTCCGCGTCGTACACCGCGTCGAGGTAGTTATAGCTGGCGTGCAGCGCCAGCGCGCCGAAGCTGGCGCGCACGGTGGCGTCGACGCCCTGGTGCCGCGTGCGGTCAAAATTGGCGAAATACCCCTGGTGTGACGTGCCCGAACTGAGAAACAGGATGTCGTCGCGGTTGCTCGTCCGGTACAGCGACAGCGTGCCATTGAGGCGCCCGCGCTGCAGCCGCGCACCGGCTTCGATAGTGCGCGCCACCACCTGCTTCAGGTAGGGATCCGATTGCAGGCCCACCGGCAGTTGGCATGGCTGTTGCGGATCGGCGCAGCCAAGTTCGATCACCGTCGGCACCCGGTTGCCTTGCGCCAGGTTGCCGAACAAGGCCACGCCGCTGCCGATCTCGCGCACGATGCCGAGCGATGGATTCAGGCTCGCATAGACAAACCGTTCTTCCGGCTGCTGGCCGCGCACGCTGGTCAGCGTGCTGCTCACCTGAGCGTAGTTGTAGCGCGCAGATGCGCTCAAGTGGGTGCCCGGCGCCAGTGTCCAGGTGTCGGCGGCAAAAATGCCGAACGCGCGCGCGCTGCCTGTCACCGACGAAGCGGCTGCGCTCACGCCGTCGGGCTGGCCCACCACTTCGCGCTGCGCCGTCACGCTGGCGTCCTGCGAGAATTGCGCGAACGACACCGTACTGCGGTCGAAAGTCGCGCCGATATCAATCCGGTGGGCGCGGCGGCGCATGTTCATCAGGACGCTGGCGCCCTGGCTGTGCTGGCGCGTGCTGGTCGTGTTGAGCACACCCTGCGGACCGTCATCCTCGTCCTCGACGTCGCCGTTGACGGTATCGCGCTGGCTGCTGCGCGCGTACGCCAGCGCCGACAGGACGGTGCCGCGCTCCAGGTGCACGCTGGCGTTGAGCGCCAGCTGCAGAAAGCGGTTGCGGGTTTCATCCGGATAGGTATAGGCGCTGCGGCGGTCCTGCAGGTACAGGGCATCCGGCAGCAGGCCGTTGCCGCGCAAGCGGCTGCTGCCGCCAAGCAGGGACACGCTCCACGCGGACGCCCCCTGGTCGCGGCCAAGCTTGACGTAGACGTTGGCAAGCCGGCCCTGCGAATGCGCGCGCCAGCCGTCTTCGTCGAACAGGGTCGATCCGAAGAAGCTGTGCCAGCCCCGCGCGTCGCTGCTCCCGTGCGCGAGATCGACCCGTTTGCGCGCGCCGCTGCCGGCCGACAGCTCCGCCTCCCAGCCTGGATGACTGGTGCCCGACTTGCCGGCCAGCGCCAGCGCGCCGCCCAGCGTGTTCAAGCCGTACACCGGGTTCGATCCCGGCACCAGCAGCACATTGCCGATCGCGGACTCGGGCAGCATATCCCAGTTGACGACATCGCCGAACGGTTCGTTGACGCGCACGCCGTCCAGGTAGACCGAGATGCCTTGCGACGCGCCCAGCACGGGCGAGGCTCGAAAGCCGCGGTAGGTAAGGTCGTTCTGGAACGGACTGCCGGCGACCTCATTGACGTTCACGCCATTCAGGTTGCGCGCCATGAAGTCGGCCAGGTTGTCGCTGTGCGTCTCGCCGATCCGCTCGCTGCTGGCCGACTGCACGTTGTACGGCAACAGCCTGCGGTCGATGCCGAGGCCGGCCAGCGGCGCGCTCGCCACCACTTCGACGGTCGCCATCGCGGCCACCGGTGCCTCCTGCGCCAGCGCCGCCTGGTGGGCGGCCAGCGCCAGCGCTACCGCCCTGGCCAGCGGCTTCATGGTGCGACGACTTGTACGCCCCTCTTTTCGAAGATGGCTTTCAGTTCGCCGCTGGCAGCCATCTCGTTGATCGCCGTTTGCAGCAGTTTGGCCATCTCGGTGTCGTCCTTGCGCACCGCCATGCCGACCGCCCAGCCGGAGCGCGGCAGGCGCTGGAACGCCACTTCATGCAGCGGAAACGCAGGATCGCCGCGCATCACCGATTCGATTTCCGAGCGGGTGGCCAGCACCGCATCGAGTTCGCCGGCCTTGAGCTTTTCCAGCGCTTCGCGGGCAGTCGGGAAAATTTTCACGTCCTCGCGAAATTTGCCATCATGCTCGCCCAGCATCAGCATGCCGGCGATCGACACTTTCTCGACCCCGATTTTTTTGCCCGCCAGCGAATCGAGGCTCGTGTAGACCGGCACGCCTTTGGCGCTGCGCACCAGCCGCAGGCTTTCCACGTGATAGGGCGCGAAGATCGCCACCTGCTTGTTCTGCGCCATCAGGCGCGTATCGACCGGGACATGCAGCAGCACGTCGGCGGGGCCGTAGCCGAGGTAATGCCCCTTCCATACCATGTTGCGCAGGTCGTCGTCGAGGCTTTCACCTGCGGGAAACGGCAGCAGGTTCAGGCGCAAGCCCAGCTTTTTTGACAACGCCGTCGCCAGGTCGACGTCGATGCCGGCGCCGTGGTCGGAAAACGGCGCGAACTCGTTGTAGACAGCGACCTTCAGGCTGCCCGATTGCTGGATCTTGAGCCAGTCGGCGCGCGCCGGCGCGGCCAACGCCAGCGTCAGGCAGGCGCCGGCCAGCAGTGTGCGGAATATGCTCATTGCCGTTCCTTATTCGGTTTCGCGACGGGTTTCCAGATAGGCCTTGATGGCCCACATGGCTTCCTGGTTGAAGATGCCCTCGAACGGCGGCATGTAGACTGCGCCGTTGCGTACCTTGCCACCCCGGATCGAGGTCAGGAAGTACGCGTCCGTCTCCTTGTAGCAGGCTTGCTTTTTCGCCTCCGCCTTGATGCTGAAGCAGTCCCGATCGAGCTTGCGCAGGTCGGGCGCGATGCCGCCTGAAATGGCCTCGATGCCATGGCAGCGCGCGCAGTTCTGGTTGAATGCCGATGCGCCGATCTTGATGGCCAGCTTATTGGCGCGGTACGGATTATCATCGCGCCATTTTTCGCCGAGCGGCGGCAGGCCGGTGGTGTCTACCGCTTGCGGCGTGACATTCCCGTGCGCATGGGCGAGCATGGAGGCGAGGACAGCGGCGGCAATGCCCGCAACGGCGACGAACTGTCGGATAGTCTGCTTCATGGTTGTCTCCTACTATTTTGATGGTTGATCCATCAGCAGGAGCAATTGCCATGCCATACGGCGCAAGCCGCAGCGCAGGCGGCAGTCAGTGTTCCAAAACGGGACAGGTGTTACATCGCGCCGGGATACAACTGCCCCAATGTCCGCGTGGCGATGGCGGTGACCACGCTTTCGAGGCGCGCCTGCGCCTGCTCGCCGCCGGTCTTGCCGCGCAGCGCCTGCCACAGGTCGGCCAGGTCGTCGTTGTACACGCTGACCGCCGCTTCGACCTCGGCCTGCCAAAAGGCGGGCGCCTCGCCTTCGATGAAATTGCCCCGCCCCCGTCCAAAATGGGCGACGGCCAGGTAACGCAGAATGCTGCCGACCAGCAGCGAGCGCAGAAATTCGCCTGCGAACTCCATCGTGGTCTGGTTGCGGTCGGTGCTGGTGTTGAAGCCCCACGCGGCGCCGGCCATGGTCAATGCGCCGACCACGCCGCCGAGCAGCGCTCCGGCGCCGAAGGTCAGGCCACCTGCCATCAGATCGGCGGTCAGGCCGGTCGCCGCCCCCGATACCACCGCCCCCAGCAAGCCGGCCTGGGTCTTGTCGAGCGGCGCGCGCACCTTGAAGTTTTCGCGCACCCTGGCATTGACCCTGGCCGCGTCGCTCGGGTCGAGCTGGTGCAGTTGCAGCAGGCGGCGCGTGGTCTTGGCGGTGTTTTCATTGAGGCGGTCGATCAGCACGGCCATCGCTTTTTCCTGGCGCTGCTGGCCGGACGCTTTGGCCAGGCCCACCGCCTTCATCGCGCTCTTGAGGAATGTCGTGCTTTCGACTTCGACCTCCTGCGTATCGTGCGCTGCCGCCGCCAGCTGTTCGGCAGTCGCACGCATCGCGTCACCAAAGCGCGCCTGGTTGTTCGCCTGCCACAAGGCCAGCAGGCGCGCGTAGCCAGCACTCTTGGCTGGTTCGACCAGCTTGCCGACGGCTTCGTAAAACACGCGCTCGTGGATCCAGCAGCGCGCAAAGGCATCCAGCGCCAGCACCTCGCGCACGATCGGATATTGCGCGAGATGCTGCTTCCAGCTGGCCTGCTCGGCCAGTTCGTCGGCGGCGCGGCGCGGTGGCCCCATCTGGTTGAGCAGCACGACCACCGGTTTGCCCAGCCACTCGAGGATCTTCATTTCGGCCGGCAGGTAGCCGGCATCGCGCGGACTCTCGGCCGAGTTGACCAGGTAAAGCACCACGTCGGCCGCGTCCTTCGCCGTGCGCAGCGCCTGCTGGCTGAGCCAGAACGGCTTGTCGCGATAGCGGTCGAACACTTCGCGCAGGAACCAGCCGATCGGATTGCCGGCCGTGGCCAGGCGCCTGAGCAGGCGCACCGAATCGCCGAAGCCGGGCGTGTCCCACAGCTGCAGCGTGTCGCCCTGCGCCGTCCTGAGCAGCGTGTGCGCTTCGGCCAGCACGGTCACGTGGGCGGCGTCGCGCACCTCGCCCAGGTCGATCCCGGCCAGCGTGCGCGCCAGCGTGGTCTTGCCGTTGTTGGTATGCGATATCAGTGCGAACTGGATCTGGGCGGGGGTGTCGCTCATGGTGCTTTCGATACGCTAAGTCCGGCGCCCTGGTCGAGCGGGCGCAGTGCGGGATTAAGCAGGTTGACGATGGTGGCGGGCACGTTGTGAAAGCCGCAGAACTGGTGCCATAGCCCGATCCGCTCGGCCACCCGAGCGGCGTCGCTGCGTTCGAGCAGGGACGATTCGTCGATCAGCACCGCGACGCCGCGTGGCGACAGGCGCACCAGGTGGTCGAGGAAGAGGCCATGGTTTTCCTTCTCCGGCGTGGCGGCCAGGTTGAACAGCACGGCGGTGCAGGCCACATCAGGGTCGTCGAGGACGGCATCGCGCAGCGCGTCTTGCGGCTCGTCGCCGTACGCGCTGGTCGGGCGCAGCATCGCGCGCGCCTGTTCACCCAGCAGCATCGCCGCCACTTGCGCCAGGCCGCGGTCGCGCGCTTCGTCGAGGGTAAAGCTGTACGGCAGCACGCGCAGCACGGCCGGACCGGCGGCGCCCATCGCGTCTCCCAGCTTGCGGAAATAGGGTTCGCCGAGGTCGAGCGGGAAATGCGCTGCCAGGCGGCGCGCCTTCCAGTGCGCGAATCCGGCCAGCGCAAGGCGCGGCAGCACGACCAGCAGCAGCAAGGTGGCGCCGTACAGGTGCACCCAGCGCGCGCCGCCGGCCGGCGACGCGGCTTGCGTAAAGCGCAGCGACTCGATGTCGGCGATCGAAAAGCCCTGCAGCGGAAACACCGCCATGGCCGGCGCAAACAGCGCGGCCAGGATCGCATGCACCTGGGCCGCGCCCAGGAAGGTGCTCTCCCAGCCGGCGCGGTACTCCGACAGGAAACCGCGCGCATACAGCGACAGCATGGCGCCGGCGGCGAACATGGCCGCCGCCAAGTGGATGGCGCGGCTCAGGCGGGCGTGGTTCAAGCCGGCGGCGAGACGCGTCCATTGCAGGGTGAATTCGGCCAGTCCGCTCGCCAGCGCATGCGGCAGCTTGCGCGGCAGCGCATGCGGCAGCTTGCGCGGCAGCGCGGCAGCGCGGCCCGCCACGCGCCGCAGCAGTCCATCGCTCCAGTTCTTGCGCGCCGCCGGGATGAACAGCCAGGAAAACAGCGCCAGGTAGACCAGCAGGTTCCAGGCGATGATGCCGAGCAAGGGCGCCGACAGCAGGTCGACCCGGTGCGGGTCGCCGATCCGGTCCAGCCCCGCGCCGAGCAGCAGGGCAACCAGCGGCAGCGCGATCGACGGGCCCTTGAAGCCGCCGCGCCGCGCGAGGACGGCGCCGAACGCCGGCGTGCGTTCGGCCAGCCGCTTGAGTATCTGTTCGGAGCGCTGCTGCAGGAAGTGCTCCGGCGTGACTTCGGACTTGCTGTCGGCCGCCTGCCACTGCGCCAGTTCCTTCGCGCTGCGGCTCGCGTACATGCGGTCGTCGTCGCTGAGGACCTCGCGTTTCACGTCCGTGCTTTCGATGGCCCGCACCAGCACCACGTCCCTGGCCAGTTGTTCTTTCATGCTTTTCCTGTTCTTGTATGAAACGACAACGTTATGGCGCCAATTGTGCCGCACTTTCGGTGCGCACGGGAGCCTTCGGAAAAGCCGATTTTTTGAGTGTGCTATCTTATCGCGGCGAAATCTTGTCAACTCCTCATCACGATAATCCCCATGAACATACCGCATATCACAGCCACCGCCAACCCAGAACTGGCCGCCCGCCTCGAGCGCGCGATCGCCAACAAGACCAAGCCGCCCGGCAGCCTGGGAGCGCTGGAAGGCATCGCCCGCCAGCTTGGGCTGATCCAGCAAACCGTCGACGTGGCGCTGCGCCAGCCGGCCATCATCGTGTTCGCCGCCGATCACGGCGTGGTCGACGAGGGCATCTCGGCCTATCCGCAAAGCGTGACCTGGCAGATGGTCGAGAACTTCCTGGCCGGCGGCGCCGCCATCAATGTGTTCGCGCGCCAGAGCGGCTGCGCGTTGCAGGTCGTGGACGCCGGCGTGAACCACGTATTCGGCGCGCGGCCCGGACTGGTCGATCGCAAGGTCGGCCACGGCACCGCCAATTTCGCACGCCAGGCGGCGATGAGCCGCGCCGACTGCGAGGCGGCGCTGGAACACGGCATGCTGCTGGCGGCCGGCCTGAAAGGCAATGTCGTCGGCTTCGGCGAAATGGGGATCGGGAATACCACGGCGGCGGCCGCCCTGATGCACAAGCTGACCGGCGTGCCGGTGGCCGAATGCGTCGGCGCCGGCACCGGCCTGTCGCCCGAGGGCGTGCGGCACAAGCAGCGCGTGATCGAGGCGGCCGTGGCGCTGCACGCGCCAGCGTCGGAGCCGCTCGACATCCTGGCCACCTTCGGCGGCTACGAAATCGCGATGATCGCCGGCGCCATGCTGAAAGCCGCCGAGCGCCGCATGGTGCTGCTGATCGACGGCTTCATCGTCACCAGCGCGCTGCTGGTGGCGGCCAGGCTGCAGCCGGCGATTCTCGACTACTGCGTGTTCTCGCACTGTTCTGACGAAGCCGGCCACCGCCGCATGCTGGCGCACTTCGATGCACGCCCCTTGCTGAACCTGGGCCTGCGCCTGGGCGAAGGCACCGGCTGCGCGCTGGCATTGCCGCTACTCGGCGCCGCGGCCGCTTTCCTGCGCGAGATGGCAACGTTCGAATCGGCCCAGGTCAGCGACAAGCAGTAGCATGCAATATCTCGTCCACCAGTGCCGGCTGTTCTTCATCGCGCTGCAGTTCTTTACGCGCCTTCCGATTCCGCGCTGGGTCGGGTTCGAGCCGGCCTGGCTGCACCATGCGTCGCGCTACTTTCCGCTGGTCGGGATCGTGGTGGCCGCCATCGCCGCGCTGGTGTACCTTGGCGCGGCGCTGCTGTGGCCAGCCCCGGTGGCCTCCCTGCTGTCGACGGCGGCCGGCATCTACCTGACCGGCGCCTTCCACGAGGACGGGTTCGCCGATATGTGCGACGGTTTCGGCGGCGGCCACACGCGCGATCGGGTCATGGAGATCATGAAGGATTCGCGCATCGGCACGTATGGCGCGGTCGGCGCCGGCCTGCTGGTCGCGCTCAAGGTGACCTTGCTGGCCGCGTGCACACCAGCGGCGGCCTTCGTTGCGCTGCTGGTAGCCCATCCGCTGTCGCGGCTTGCCGCCGCCAGCCTGATCTGGCAGCTGGAATATGCGCGCGACGAAGGCAAGGCCAAGCCGCTGGCGCAGGAAATGAGCAACGCGGAATTCGCGATCGGCGCGGCCTGCGCCGCCGTGCCGGCCATCGGCGCCGCTCTGCTGGGCTACCTGTCGTGGACCGCGGTCGGCCTGTGCTTCGCCAGCGCCGCCGCCGGCGCGGCATGGCTGAGCGCCAAATTCGTCAGGCGCATCGGCGGCTACACCGGCGACTGCCTCGGCGCCGTGCAGCAGGTCAGCGAAGTGGCGATCTACCTGTGCCTGCTGGCCAGCCTGCGCTGACGATGCGCGTCCACCTGGTGCGCCACCTTGCACCGATCGTCGCTCCGGGAGTTTGCTACGGCCGCTCCAACATCGCGGTCGACCTGGGACTGCAGGCGCGCGCGCTGCCGGCGCTGCGTGCGCAGTTGCCGCTTGACGGGCCGGTTTATTCAAGTCCGCTGCGGCGCTGCGCATCGCTCGCATCGAGCCTGAGCGCCGCGGTGCGCTTCGACGCGCGCCTGGTCGAACTCGATTTCGGCAGCTGGGAGATGCGCCACTGGGACGACATACCGCGCGCCGAGATCGACGCCTGGGCCGCCGACGTCGCGCTGTACCGTCCCGGCGGCGGCGAAAGCGTGCTGGACATGGCGCACCGCGTCGCCGGGTTTTACGATGCGCTGGTGCGCGAAGCCGCGCCCGCGGCGGTGGTCGTGTGCCACGCCGGCACGATCCGTTTGATGGCGGCCCGCCAGCGCGGGCTGGGTCCGGCCGCCATGGCGCGCGAAGCGGCGCAGCACCCGCATGCGATCGGCTACGGCGAGATCGTCGTGCTCGACTGTGTATAATCGACACGTTTTGGTGCCCGCCCACATGCTCATTGTGGGCAGTTAAACGGGAAACACGAAGCCTCCCAGGCTAACGTGTGCTGCCCCCGCAACGGTAAGCAAGTGTCGTTCGACTGAACGACGAGCCGCCTCGAAAGACCACTGTGCGCAAGCATGGGAAGGTGAGGCGGCCGCACTTGCCAGCCCGGATACCGGCCAGGACAGGTGGAAGTGTGCGAACGGGGATGTTCGCGACGCGGCCGGGTCCTGTCATTCCCAGTCAGTCGTTTGCAATCCAGTGCGCGCAGTTCTTTTCAATCCGGCCAACGGGGAACTCGGCCGGTTGCCTGCTAACTGAAGATTTGTCATGACCTTTCCTGTATCACGCCACGCCGCGCTGTCGTCGCTCGCGCTGGCCATTTGCCCCCTGTTCGCCCAAGCACAGAACGCCACCGAACCTGTGATGGCGGCCGTCCTCGTCACCGCCGCGCGCGCACCGCAAGCGGCCGCCGACGTCCTCAGCGACCATGTGCTGCTGTCGTCCGACGATATCGCGCGCTCCGGCGCAGCCAATGTAATCGACCTGCTGCAGAAGCAGCGCGGCATCGAAGTGACCCGCAACGGCGGTCCCGGCACCAGCGCTTCGGTCTTCATGCGCGGCGGCGACTCGAAACAGACCGTGGTGCTGGTCGACGGCGTGCGCATCGGCTCGTCCACCACCGGCATCGCCAACTGGAGCGCCCTGCCGCTGGCCAATATCGACCGCATCGAAATCATCTACGGCCCGCTGGCAACCATGTACGGCGCCGACGCGATCGGCGGCGTGGTGCAAGTGTTCACCAAACGCGGATCGGGCGCGCCTGCGGTCAGCGCGGCCATCGGCGCCGGCAGCGCCGGCATGCTGAGCGCGGACGAATCGGTCTCCGGCAGCAACGGACGCCTGCGCTATGCATTTGCGCTGGCCCACGAGCAGGACGAGGGCTTCTCGGCCACCAAGCCGGGCAACTTCTCGTACAACGCGGACGACGACGGCTATCGCAAGGAAAGCGCCAGCGGCCAACTGGCCTGGACGTTGGGCGCCGGCCACGAAGCGGGCCTGCTGTTCATGCACAGCAAGCTCGATGCGCAGTACGACGCGGGCGCCTCCAGCTTCGACGCGCGCAGCGTGCAAAAGCTGGATAACCTGGCGCTGTTTTCGACCCACCAGCTGACGCCGGCCTGGCGCATCCGGCTGCAGGCTTCCATCGCCGACGACAAGGCAGCCACCTACGCCAACGCGTCGGCCACCGGCACCAGCAGCATCGATACGCGCCTGACCGCCTACAGCGTGCAAAGCGACGTGGCGCTTGGCCCCGACCTGCTGCAAGCGGTCTTGGAACGCCGCAGCGAAGACGTGGTCTCGAGCTCGACCCGCGCCTTGAACGCCGGCCGCGACACCAATTCGGCCGCCTTGTCGTACTCGCTCAAGCGCGGCGCCCACCTCGCCAGCGCTAGCGCACGGGTCGACGACAGCACCCAGTACGGCAGCAAGTCGACCGGCGAGTTCGGTTACGGCTACCGCATCACGCGCAGCCTGCGCGCCAACGCCAGCGTCGGCACCAGCTTTCGCGCGCCGACGTTCAATGAGCTGTATTACCCGGGCTTTGGGGTCGCCGGCAACCGCCCCGAACACGGCAGGAACCTGGAAGCGGGACTGGCCTATGCCGGCGCCGACACCGAAGCGAGCGCGGTCTACTACCGCAACCGGATGACCGACCTGCTGGTGAGCACCGCGATCTGTCCGGTCGAAGTGGCGACCCATGCCTTCGGCTGCGCCTACAACGTCAACCAGGCCACCATGAGCGGCTGGTCGCTCGGCGCGCGCACCCGCCTCGGCCACTTCGACCTGCGCGCTTCGGCCGACCTGCAGGATCCGCGCGACGACACCACCGGCAAGCAGCTGGTGCGGCGCGCCAAACGCCACGGCGACCTGGCGCTCGAGTACAGCGCGGGCGCACTGAGCGCCGGCGCCGGCGTGCAGCTGTCCGGCAAGCGCTTTGACGACACGGCCAACCGCAACACGCTGGGCGGCTACGGCGTGCTCAACCTGTTCGCTTCGTACCGCTTCGCGCCCGACTGGACCGCCGTCGTGCGCTGGAACAATGCGACCGACAAGCGCTACGAACTGGCGCGCACCTACGCCACCGCCGGCTCGCAGGCGTTTCTCGGCATTCGCTACGGCGCCAGGTAAGTGCATCCCTGGTTCCGCAACATGCGCCACCGAGCCCTGGTCGTCATCGCGACGCTGGCGCTGCTGGCGCTCGCCAGCCTGGTGCTGGCGGCGATGATCGGCTCGGTGCCGGTGGCGCTGGCGGACATGCCGGGGGCGCTGTGCGAGCTGGCCGCCGGCGGCAGCGGTTCGCTCGCCGCGACCTTGCTGGAATTGCGCTTGTCGCGCGCGCTGGTGGCCTTCGTCACCGGTTCCGCGCTGGCCCTGGCCGGCGTGATGATGCAGGCGCTGCTGCGCAATCCGCTGGCCGATCCCTACGTGCTGGGCATTTCGGCCGGGGCCTCGGTTGGGGCGCTCGCGGCGCTGCTGTTCATGTGCGCGTTGTGGGCGGTCGATGCGGCCGCCTTCGCCGGCGCGGTCGCAATCTCGATGCTGCTGTATGTGTTCGCCCGGCGCGACCTGCGCGGCGGCGCGGCGGCCGAAGGCGGCGCCTCGCTGTTGCTGCTGACCGGCGTGATCCTGTCCTCGGCCTGCATGGCGATGGTGACCCTGATGCTGTCGATCGCGCCGGAAAGCCGGTTGCGCAGCATGATTTTCTGGATGATCGGAGACCTGGCCGGGGCCCCGCTGCGCGCAGCACCGTGGGTGGTGCTGGCGGCCGGCCTGCTGTTCGCCCTGCGCAGCGCGCGTTCGCTGAATGTGCTGGCGCTGCACGCGGAGGCGGCGGCCACCCTCGGGATCCGGGTCGCCCCGCTGCGCAAGGGCCTGTTCTTTTGTTCGGGACTGCTGACGGCCAGCGCCGTCACCAGCGCCGGCAGCATTGGCTTTGTCGGCCTGATCGTGCCGCACGCCTTGCGCTTTGCTTGCGGCCCCGATCACCGCCTGCTGATTCCAGCCGCCGCGCTGGCCGGCGGCGCCTTCCTGGTGCTTGCCGATACGCTGGCGCGCACCGTGCTGGCGCCGCAGCAATTGCCGGTCGGCGTGGTGACTGCGCTGATCGGCGCCCCCGTATTCCTGTACCAGCTGCACCGGCTGCGCCGCACATGATCCCACCCCATCAACCCCGAGGAGACTGCATGAACGATATCAACGAACGGCACCGCGTGCGCATGGAACGCAAGAAGGCAATCATCGACCAGAAGATCGCGGCGGCGCAAAAGGATATCGGCATCATCATCGTCAATACCGGCAACGGCAAGGGCAAGAGTTCGAGCGGCTTCGGCATGGTGGTGCGCGCCATGGGACACGGCATGAAAGTGGCCGTGGTCCAGTTCATCAAGGGCGCGATGTCGACCGGCGAGGAAAAATTCCTGCGCCGTTTCCCCGACGAGGTCAGCTTCCATGCGATGGGCGAGGGCTACACCTGGGAGACCCAGGACCGCGAACGCGACATCGCCAAGGCGCAGCAGGCATGGGAAATGGCCAAGGGATTCCTTTCTGATCCCAGCATCGGGCTGGTGCTGTTCGACGAGCTCAATATCGCCCTCAAGTACCGCTACCTCGATGTCGATACCGTCATCGCCGACCTGCTCGACCGGCCCGACATGCAGCATGTGGTCATCACCGGGCGCGGCGCGCCGGACGAGCTGATCGCGATTGCCGACACGGTCACCGAAATGACGGTCGTCAAGCATGCGTTCAAGGCAGGCATCGCCGCACAGGCGGGGACGGAATGGTAAGCCCGCGCTACGCCGACGTCCATGTGCTGCTGGTGTCGGCAGTCGCCTCCGGCCAGGGCAAGACCACCGCCACCGCCGCCGTGGCGCGCGCTCTGGTCAAGCGCGGCCTGCGCGTGCGCGTGTTCAAGTGCGGACCGGACTTCATCGACCCGATGCTGCTCGAACGGGCCAGCGGCGCCCCGGTCGGCACGCTCGACCTGTGGATGGTCGGCATGGCGCAGTGCCGCAGCCAGCTGGCGCAGGCGGCCAGGAATGCCGACGTGATCCTGATCGAGGGCGTCATGGGCCTGTACGACGGCAACCCGTCCTCGGCCGACCTGGCGCGCGCTTTCGGCGTGCCGGTCATGGCCGTCGTCGATGCGTCGGCGATGGCGCAGACCGCCGGCGCGCTGGTGCACGGCCTGCGCGATTACGGCCCGGTCGAAATGGCCGGCGTGATCGCCAACCGGGTCGCCAGTGCGGGCCATGCCGGCATGATTGCGGCGTCGATGCGCGACATTCCCCTGCTCGCCACCTTGCCGCGCCAGAAGAATGCGCTGCCGGAGCGCCATCTCGGCCTGGTGCTGCCATCCGAACTGGCCGATATCGACGTCCTGCTCGACCAACTGGCCGAGCAGCTGGACTTCGACGAAACCGAATGGAGCGCACTGCGCACCACCCGTATCGATCTCGACGCCTTGCCCGAGCCGCTCGCGCCCCTGCTCGCGCGCAAGACGATCGCGGTCGCGCGCGACGCCGCGTTTGCGTTCCTGTATCCGGCCAATCTGGAGACTTTGCGCGGACTGGGCGCCACGCTGGCGTTTTTCTCGCCGCTGGCGAACCAGGCTATCCCGCCCGAGGCCGACGCGCTGTACCTGCCCGGCGGATATCCGGAGCTGCACGCCGAGGCCCTGTCCGGCGCCGGCGCTTGGAAGGCGTCAGTGCTCGCCGCCCACGCCGAAGGCATGCCCATCGTGGCCGAATGCGGCGGCCTGATGGCGCTGGCCGATACGCTGGCCGACCAGGCCGGCGCCGTATGGCCGATGGCAGGGCTGCTGCCGGGCCACGTGGCGATGCAGGAACGGCTGGCCGGCCTCGGTTCGCAAGGCCTGGCGACGCCGCACGGCACGCTGCGCGGACATACATTCCACTACTCGGCGCTGCGCACCGATGAAGTGCCGCGCGCGCATACCGCCAAACATCCCAGCGGCGCCCCCGGCGAAGCGCTGTACCAAGTTGGATCGCTGAGCGCGTCCTACTTCCACGCCTACTTCGCCTCCTGTCCGGCGGCGGTGGCCGCCATGTTCTCGCGGAGCGGCCAATGACGGCCACGCTGGTCCTGGGCGGCGCCCGCTCCGGCAAAAGCGCCTGCGCGGAAACGCTGGCGGCGCAGTCGGGCAGCGACGTCGTGTACATCGCCACCGCGCGCGCCGGCGACAGCGAAATGGCCGAACGGATCGCCCACCACCGGCGCGGCCGCCCCCCGCACTGGACGACGATCGAAGAACCGTTGCAGCTGGCCGCCGCGATCGTCCGCCATAGCCGGCCTTCGACAGTGGTGATGGTCGACTGCCTGACGCTATGGCTGTCGAATCTGATGTTCTCCGGCGACCATGACTATCCCGACACCGGCACGATCGTCCTGCCGCCGCTGTTCGGCGCGCAGCGTGCAGCGCTGCTTGATGCGCTGGCGCAGGCGAGCGGCGATATCGTGCTGGTGTCGAACGAAGTCGGGATGGGCATCGTGCCGATGGGCGCCGTGTCGCGCAGCTTCGTCGACGAAGCTGGCCGCCTGAACCAATCGGTGGCCGCCGTGTGCGAGCGCGTTGTCTTCGTCGCCACCGGGTTGCCGCTCACGCTGAAAGGAGCAGCATGCTTGCCGGGCTGACGATGGCGCAACTGGCGCTGCTGCTGGTGGCCGGCGTCGTGCTCGATTACCTGCTCGGTGAAGCGCCGCGCTGGCATCCGCTGGTCGGCTTCGGCGCCATGGCAGGACAAGTCGAGCGGCGCTTGAACCGCGGCCCGCTGCGTTACCTGCGCGGCGGCGCGGCATGGGCCCTTGCGGTGCTGCCCCTGACGGGCTTGGCGTGCTGGGTGGCGACCGGCGCTGGACTCGCGGCGCATGCCGGGCTGCTGTATTTTTGTCTCGGGCTGCGCAGCCTGCGCGACCATAGCCTGCCGATTGGACGTGCGCTGGACCGCGGCGACCTGGCCCAGGCGCGGCTGCTGACAGCGCGCATCGTCAGCCGCGATACCGCCAACGCCAGCAGCGGCGACCTGGCCAAAGCCAGCGCCGAGTCGCTGCTCGAGAACGGCAATGACGCGGTGTTCGGCACCCTGTTCTGGTTCCTGGTGGCGGGCGGTCCCGGCGCCCTGTTGTTCCGGCTTGCCAATACGCTCGACGCGATGTGGGGCTATCGCAGCAGCCGCTTCATGGCATTCGGCTGGGCAGCGGCCCGCATCGACGATGTGCTCAATTTCGTCCCGGCGCGCCTGACTGCCTTGTCGTATGTGCTGCTGGCAGACGACCGCAAGACGGCATGGCGCTGCTGGCGCGAACAGGCACCGCACTGGCCCAGCCAGAATGCCGGTCCGGTGATGGCCAGCGGCGCGGGCGCGCTCGGCCTGGCGCTCGGCGGCGGCGCGGTCTACGATGGCGTGCGCGAAGAGCGCCCGCCGCTGGGGCACGGCCGGCCGGCGCAGTCGGGCGACATCCTGCGCGCGTGGGAACTGGTCGAAGCGTCCACCATCCTGTGGCTGGCGCTTGCCTGCATGGCGGGCGCAAATGCGTGGCTGTGGGGTCAGTCCCATGCTTGAACACGGCGGCAAGCTGCGCGATGCGATGGCGCGTTTCGGGCGCGACGACTGGATCGACCTGTCGACCGGCCTGAATCCGCACGGTTATCCTGCGCCGCTAATGGCGCCCGATGTGTGGCAGCGCCTGCCCGAGCATGATCCGGCACTGCTGCGCGCGGCCTCTGCCTACTACGGCGCACCGCTGCTGTTGGCGGTGGCCGGAACACAGGCCGCGATCCAGGCGCTGCCGCGCCTGCGGCCACCTTCGCGCATCGTGCTGGCCGCGCCCATGTACGCCGAGCATGCGCACCATTGGGCCATGCACGGCCACACCATGCGCGAAGTGCCGCACGACGCGCTGGAAGCGGCGCTGTCCGCTTGCGACGTCATGGTGCTGTGCAACCCGAACAATCCGACTGGGGCGACAGTGGTGCCGGAACGCCTGCGCGGCTGGGCCTCGCAGCTGGCCGCGCGCGGCGGCTGGCTGGTCGTGGACGAGGCTTTCGGCGACACCGCGCCGGAACTGAACGTGGCGCGCTGGAGCGGTCAACCGGGCCTGATCGTGCTGCGCTCGATCGGCAAATTTTTCGGACTGGCTGGCGCGCGGGTTGGCTTTGTCGCCGCCCATCAAGCGCTGTTGGAACAGCTCGACAATGCGCTCGGCCCGTGGACCGTCAGCGGACCGGCGCAGCAGATAGCGCGCGCGGCACTGGCAGACACCGATTGGCAGTGCGCGGCACGTGTCCAGTTGACTGAGGACAGCGCGCGCCTGCGCTGCCTGCTGGCCAGGTATGGCATAACCCCGGCCGGCACGCCGCTATTCCAGTGGTGGCCTGAGCTGCGCGCCGACGCCATGTGGCAGCACATGGCCGAACGCGCCATCCTGGTGCGCCGTTTCGCGCAGGCGATCCGCGTCGGCCTGCCGCCGCACGAACAAGCATGGCAGCGGCTCGACGCTGCAATTAATGAATGGAACCAGGGATCACAATGAGGAAACTGTTTGCCGCAATCGCCTGTGGATTCGCCTTCAGCGCCAGCGCCGCCATTACCGTCCTGGACGACGATGGCAAAGCCGTCACGCTGCAAAAACCCGCGCTGCGCGTGATCGCAATGGCGCCGCATGCGACGGAACTGGTGTACGCGGCCGGCGGCGCCGAACGCATCATCGCCGCAGTCGATTACAGCGACTATCCCGAGCAGGCCAAGCGCTTGCCGCGCGTGGGCAGCAACCGCCAGGTCGACCTGGAACGGGTGGCGGCGCTCAAGCCCGACCTGATCGTCATCTGGCTGCACGGAAGTTCGGAGCGGCAGATCGAGCAGATCCGCACGCTGGGCATTCCGATGTTCCACAGCGAGCCGAAAAAACTGGACGAGATCGCGTCCAACCTGACCCGCCTGGGCAAGCTGATGGGCACCGAACCGGTAGCCGACGCCGCCGCCGCCGGCATCCGCACCGAGCTGGCCGCGCTGGCGGCCAGGTACGCAGGCCGTTCACCGGTGCGCATGTTCTACCAGGTATGGGACAAGCCGCTCTACACCCTCAACGGCGGCCATATCGTCAGCGATGCGGTGCGGCTATGCGGCGGCGTCAACATCTTCGCGCCGATGAAAGTGACGGCGCCGGTGGTGGGCGTGGAAGCGGTGCTGCTGGAAGATCCGGAAGCGATCTTCAGCACCGGCGAGCGCAGCAAGGACGACGGCGGCGTGAATATCTGGAAGGCCTTCCCGAACATGACGGCGGTGCGCCGCGCCAACCTGTTCCGCCTTGATGGTAACCTGCTCAACCGCGCCGGGCCGCGCATGGTCGCCGGCACCGCCGCGCTGTGCGAAAAACTCGAGCTGGCGCGCCAGCACAGGAAGACACGATGAGCCAATTTTCCTTTCATACGCTGATGGTGCAGGGCACCACGTCGGACGCCGGCAAGAGCACGGTGGTCGCCGCGCTGTGCCGGGTGCTGAGCAACGAAGGCGTGCGCGTGGCGCCGTTCAAGCCGCAGAACATGGCCCTGAACAGCGCCGTGACCGAGGACGGCGGCGAAATCGGCCGCGCCCAGGCGCTGCAAGCGATCGCCGCCGGCCTGGCGCCGCACACCGATATGAATCCGGTGCTGCTCAAGCCGTCCTCCGATACCGGCGCCCAGGTGGTCATCCACGGCAAGGTGCGCGCCGAAATGAATGCGCGCGACTATCACCAGTACAAGACCATCGCCATGGACGCGGTGCTTGAATCGTATGCCCGCCTGCGCCAGCAATACGCGGCGGTCATCGTCGAAGGCGCCGGCAGCCCGGCCGAAATCAACCTGCGCGAGCGCGACATCGCCAACATGGGCTTTGCAGAGGCGGTCGACTGCCCGGTGATCCTGGTGGCCGACATCGACCGCGGCGGCGTATTCGCGCACATCGTCGGCACCTTGTCGTGCCTGTCGCAAAGCGAGCAGGATCGGATCGTCGGCTTCGTCATCAACCGCTTTCGCGGCGACATTTCGCTGCTCGAACCGGGCCTGGACTGGCTCGAGCAGCAGACCGGCAAACCGGTATTGGCCGTGCTGCCGTATTTGCAGGGCTTGTTCCTCGATGCCGAAGACGCGGTGCAGGCAGTGCAAGCCTCGCAAGGCGCGTTCAGGATCGTGGTGCCGTCGGTGCCGCGCATGAGCAACCACACCGACTTCGATGCGCTGCGCGTGCATCCCGACGTCGACCTGCGCTTCGTGCGCCAGGACCAGGCCAAGCCGCCATGCGAGCTGCTGATTATCCCGGGCAGCAAGAACACCCGTGGCGACCTGGCCTGGCTGCTGGAACAGGGCTGGGGCGATTACATCAGCCGCCACCTGCGCTACGGCGGCAAGGTGATCGGCATCTGCGGCGGCTTCCAGATGCTCGGCGCCAGCGTCGTCGATCCGCATGGTATCGAAGGCGCGGCCGGCCAGTCGCGCGGACTGGGCCTGCTCGAGATGCACACTGAACTGACGCGCGAAAAACGCCTGGCGCTGGTGCACGGCCAGTGCGCCTTCGCCGACGCCGGCGTGACGGGCTATGAAATCCACATGGGCGTGTCCAGCGGCGCGGCCCTGTCGGTGCCGGCGTTCCGCTTCGACGGCCGTGCCGAAGGCGCGATCTCGGCCGACGGCCAGGTGCTGGGCAGCTACCTGCACGGCATGTTCGACGCGCCGCAGGCATGCGCCGCGCTGCTGCGCTGGGCGGGCCTGGACAGCCTGCACACGGTCGACACGGCCCAGCTGCGCGACGCCAGCCTGGAACGCATCGCCGAGGCCGCGCTGCCTTTGTACCAGGCGTTGTGCCGCCTGCCTCACCCGAAGTAGTGAACCCATAACGCCTGGAGCGCGCAGGTCAACTTCACGCTGCCGTCGCCAGGCGCCGGCAAGAGCTGGTACCGGGTCACCGATACCTGCTCCTGGGCCGAGGGCGCCAGCCAGGTGCGCGCCCCGGGCGCGGAAGACGCGGTCGGCGGACTATCGACCGCCTATGGCGCGTGCGGGCGCGGCACGCTGGTGCTGATCGCGAAATGGATGTCACGGCGCGGCGATCGCCGCGCCTTCCCCCTCGGTTCGGCAATCCGACCGTCAAAAACAACATAAGTAGTAAAACTACGTAAACGAATTGACTTTAAAATAGCTCAAGAGTAGATTCCTTCAGGACGGCTTAGACGCGGATTCGAAACAGGGATGGCGGATTGGTAGTCAAAATACAAAAACTAAATGATGACCCCGCAAAGGGGCAACAACGGAGACAGTCTCAAGATCGCCATCGCAAGGACGGGTAAGGGCTTCCTGCGCCCCGCGCTTTCGCGGCATTCATCCAGATCATGCAGGGCTGCCTCTCTCTGACACAGAGGAGACACACAATGCCATTCCGCTCCATCCTGCTCGCCTGCCTGTTCGGCTGCGCGCTGCTCGCCCAACCCGCCGTCGCCGCCATCAATGCCAGCCAGTTAGGCGCCAGCTACGATGCCACCCAGGCCAATGTCACCTTCAAGGTGTACTCGGGACGTGCCACCCACATCGAAGTTTTCCTGTACAGCACCGCGACCGGCACCGCCGAGAAGGCGCGCTACGTCCTGACGCTGGGCAGCGGCGGCGTGTGGAGCACGACCGTCGCCACCAGCACGCTGTCCGGCCTGGGCCTGGGCGGCACGCTGTACTACGGCTACCGCGCGTGGGGCCCGAACTGGACCTACAGCACCACCTGGACCAAGGGCAGCGCGGTCGGCTTCGTCGCCGATGTCGATGCCAACGGCAACCGCTTCAACCCGAACAAGCTGCTGGCCGATCCGTATGCGCTCGAACTGAGCCACGATCCGACCACGCCGACCATGAACAACGGCACCATCTACGCCAGCGGCGCGCTGTACCGCAACATCGACAGCGGCACCAGCGGACCGAAAGGCATCGTGCTGGTCGCCGACACCCAGTCGACCGGCACCAAGCCGACCCGCGCGTTCAAGGACGATATCGTCTACGAAGCGCATGTGCGCGGCCTGACCATGAACGACACCGGCATCAGCGCCGCCTACCGCGGCACCTACAAGGGCGCCGGACTGAAGGCGGCCTACCTGGCCGGACTGGGCGTGACGGCGGTCGAATTCCTGCCGGTGCAGGAGACCCAGAACGACACCAATGAGCTCGACCCGAACAGCGACGTTGGCGACAATTATTGGGGCTACATGACGCTCAATTACTTCGCGCCCGACCGCCGCTTCGCATACGACAAGACCGCCGGCGGCCCCACCAAGGAATTCAAGGCCATGGTCAAGTCCTTCCATGACGTCGGCATCAAAGTGCTGATCGACGTGGTGTACAACCATACCGGCGAAGGCGGCGCCTGGTCGCCCACCGACACGACCACCTACAACGTGATGGGCATGCGCGGCCTGGACAACCCGACCTACTACAGCCTGACCACGGACAAGCAGAATTCGTGGGACAACACCGGCGTGGGCGGCAACTACAACACGCACAACCCGATCGCCCAGAACCTGATCGTCGATTCGCTCGCCTACTGGCGCAACACGCTGGGCGTGGACGGCTATCGCTTCGACCTCGCTTCGGTGCTCGGCAATACCTGCGAACACGGCTGCTACAACTTCGACAAGATGGATGCCGCCAACGCGCTCAACCGGATCGTGGCCGAACTGCCGCCGCGCCCTGCCGCCGGCGGCACCGGTACCGACCTGATCGCCGAACCGTGGGCCATCGGCGGCAATTCCTACCAGGTGGGCGGCTTCCCGAGCGGCTGGTCCGAGTGGAACGGCATGTACCGCGACACCGTACGCAGCATGCAGAACAAGCTCGGTTCGACCGTCGTCACGCCGGGCCAGATGGCCAGCCGCTTTGCCGGCTCGAGCGACCTGTATGGCGATGACGGCCGCAAGCCGTGGAACTCGGTCAATTTCATGACCGCGCACGACGGCTTCACGCTCAAGGACCTGTACAGTTGCAACAGCAAGAACAACGGCCAGGCCTGGCCGTTCGGCCCGAGCGACGGCGGCGACGACAACAACAACAGCTGGGACCAGGGTTCGATCGCGGCCGACCAGCGCAAGGCGGCCCGCAACGGCATGGCCCTGATGCTGGTGTCGGCCGGCGTGCCGATGGTGGTCGGCGGCGACGAAGCGCTGCGCTCCCTGAACTGCAACAACAACCCGTACAACCTTGACTCGTCCGCCAACTGGCTGGGCTGGACCTGGAACACGGATCAAACCAATTTCCAGGCTTTCAGCAAAGGCCTGATCGCATTCCGCAAAGCCCATCCGGCGCTGCGGCCAGTCGGCTTCTATTCGAGCGTCGACAACAACGGCAACGGCATGGAGCAGCTGCGCTGGTTCAAGCCGGACGGCAACGTCGCCGACACGACCTACTTCAACGACAGCAACAGCCACGCGCTGGCCTGGCGCATCGACGGCAGCGAACTCGGTGATGCGGCTTCGGCCATCTACATCGCCAACAACGCCTGGAGCGCGCAAGTGAACTTCACACTGCCGTGGCCTGGCACCGGCAAGAGCTGGTACCGCGTCACCGACACCTGCACCTGGGCCGAAGGCGCAGGACAGGTACGCGCGCCCGGAGCCGAAGACGCCGTCGGCGGCGAATTCGCCAGCTACGGCCTGTGCGGACGCGGCACGCTGGTCCTGATCGCCAAGTAGACAGTCCCGGCGCGGCAGCTGCCGCGCCCTTCCCTTTGAATGCGAATGAAACCCGGCGCCGCCGGGCGGATTTCGCACGTCCATTTATTCAGGAGACTGACCCATGCAACTTCGTAAAAAACCGCTGGCCCTGTGCCTGGCGGCGGCCTTCGCCAGCGCGCTGTCAGGCGCCGCTTCGGCGGGAACGATTCCGGCCGCGCACGTGTATCACAACCACATGCCCAACTTCTGGCCGTTCTATGCAGTCGATGTGCAGGCCAAGTACAACGCGACCGCCAACGGCGCGCCGATCCGCTACATGTACGACGGCGAAGTGATCAACATGAAGGCCAGTCCGCCGGCCGGCTACAGCTACTACCTGCCGGTGTCGCTGGGCGGCACCATCATGCCGCACGACGACCTGGTCGCCTACTACACGCCGGACGCCAAGACCGGCGCCTACCAGTACTGGCCGATGCAGGTGGCCAACGAGATGCAATCGTATTCCGGCGCCAAGGGCCAGGTGCACGTGACCATGTCGGGCGCCGTCATCAACAATGTGCAAAGCCTGGAGACCTTGCAGAATGTCCCGGGCTACAGCAATCCAAGCTGGGGCCAGAGCTGGGCCAATACCTTCAGCACGCTCAAGACGACGAATAACTTCCGCACGCTCGACACCATCCACTTCACCGGCCACCATTCGATGGGGCCACTGGTCGGACCCGACTACTTCCTCAAGGAGCTGATCTACCAAAACGCCACGCTGGCACAGCCCTACTTTTTGGGCGGCAGTTTCGCTTCGTCGAAAGGCTATTTTCCGACCGAGCTGGGCTTTTCGGAACGCCTGATTCCGACGCTGGCCAAGCTCGGCGTGCAGTGGTCGGTGCTGGGCAATAACCACCTGTCGCGCACCCTCAAGGATTACCCGTACGCGACCTACGACGCGACCGGCGACACGCTGGTCTCGCCGCCCAACCGCGCCGACCTGCGCAACACGTCCGCCACCGGCAGCTGGGTTGCGAACGGCATGGCGCACGAGCAGCAGAACATCATCAACAAATTCCCGTTCGCCTCGACCCCGCACTGGGTGCGCAATGTCGATGCCGCCACCGGTGCGGTGACGCAATTGGCCGGCATCCCGGTCAGCCAGAACGGTTCGTGGCTGGAAGGCTGGGAAGGCTCGACCACGGTCGACGAAATCGCTCCATACGCGGCGCTCGAGCCGCGCCAGTTCTTCGTGGTCGCGCACGACGGCGACAACTCGGGCGGACGCGCCGGCGCGCTCTCGACCTGGCAGGCCGGCTACAACGCCACCTG
Organism: Massilia sp.; assembly: GCA_025359245.1. Classification (GTDB taxonomy): domain Bacteria; phylum Pseudomonadota; class Gammaproteobacteria; order Burkholderiales; family Burkholderiaceae_D; genus Telluria_A. Next base: position 8,392 of record JANYGW010000146.1, on the reverse strand, counting down.
CACCGGCAGCGGCTACTGCCTGGGGATCGACGAATACCTGAAGGCGAAACCGATTCCGGCCAGCGATGTCCAGCACGTGCAGGACGGCTCCTGGGTCGATACGCGCGACTCGTCGTCGGATCCGACCTGGTATCACTGGCGCTTGCCGTTCCTGATCTGGAAAGGCCAGTTCGCCGAATTCAACCGCGTCAACGGCCTGAACCTGGCGCCCAAGACCAACCTGAAGGGCCTGCAGGAAGGCGCAACCGTGTCCTTCGAATACGGCTGGCACTACCTGGAGCGCAATTTCGCGCTGCTGCAGGCGGCGCTGAACTACGCCAAGACGGCCGAGCAGGTCTGGCTCGACGCCCACCCGACGTACTGGTCGCCGTCCACCAGCATCGACGGCCAGGTCACCTATGCGGGCAACCAGCTCAATCCATGGATGATGTCGTACCCGGTCAAGGGCAACCCGGCAGCCGACTATGCGGGCGGCGCCAATCCGGCCGAACTGGCCTGGTACTTCATGCTGCCGGCGATGGATTCGGGCTTCGGCTACTACGATGAAAACAAGGACGACAGCGTCAAGCCGACGCTGGCCTTCAACAACTCGCTGAGCTTCTCGAAACCGTACGTGCAGGCCAACCTGGCCAACGACCGCACCGGCCCGTCCGCATGGTGGGCGCAGCGCTATCCGTACAATCCGGGCTCGGTCAACGGCTCCAAGGCCGAGGGCTGGACCGTCCAGCACTACAGCAACGACTTCGGCATCTATACCTATGCCTACGACGTGTCGGGCATCGCCAGCGCGAATGTTATGGTGCGGGTCCACGCCAGCAACAACATCGACGCCAGCGACGATACCTACAAGGTGTACGACCCGGCGGCCAATGTCGGCAAGCCGGGCCTGTCGATCACGCTGGCCAACGTCGGCGCGTGGCAAGCCTATCCGATGCAGGTGCGCGACCTGCAGGCCGACATGAACGGCGTGGCCTGGAACACGGCCACGCGCGACACGCTGGCGGTGCTGCCGGCGCAGGAAAGCGGCGACCTGTATTACGCCTACCTGTCCAACTACCGCAACCAGCTGCTCGACTACTATATCGAGCTAGTCGACACCAAGGGCAATGTCACCAAGACCGAGATCCAGCAGGTCTTCGTTGGCGCCGGCAGGTACACCGCGACGACCACCGGTTCGGGCTTCGTCGAAGACATCAACGGCACCGTGCCTGGCGTTTATCCCTTCCTTGCGATCGACAGCACGGCGCCGACTGCGCCGGGCGCCATCACCAGCTCACAATTGACCGACCGTTCGGTCACGCTGGCCTGGCCGGCATCGACCGACAACGTGGCCGTCACCGGCTACCGCGTGTACCGCAACAGCGTGCTGGTTGGCAGCACGGCCAGCAACAGCTACACCGACAGTGCGCTCACCGCATCGACCGCCTACACATACACGGTGCTGGCCTTCGACGCGGCCGGCAACCAGTCCGGCTTCAGCCCGGCGCTGGCAGTGACCACGCGCGCACCCGACACGGTGGCGCCGACGGCGCCGGGACAGCCGACGGCATCGGCCATCACGTCGAGCACGCTGACGCTGAGCTGGAGCGCGGCGACCGACAATTACGGCGTCAGCCAGTACCTGATCCGGCGCGATGGCACACAGGTTGGCACCAGCACCGGTACCACATTTAACGACAGCGGCCTGACGCCGTCGACCGCCTACAGCTACACGGTCAGCGCGCAAGACAGCGCCGGCAATGTGTCGCCGTTGTCGCTGGCGCGCTCGGTCACCACGGCCGCGGGCAACGTGGCACTGGTCTACTACAAACTGGCGAGCGGCTGGAGCACGGTCAACATGCACTACGCTCCGACCGGCGGCACCTGGACTGCCGTTCCCGGCGTGGCGATGCCGGTTGCCTGTAGCGGCTGGAACGCGCTGACGGTGAACCTGGGCAGCGCCACTGGCCTGGCGGCGGCCTTCAACAACGGCGCCGGCACCTGGGACAATAACGGCGGCAAAAATTATGCGCTTGGCAGCGGCACGTCGGACGTCGAAAATGGCGGCATCTCGCTTGGCGTCAACCCGTGCAATGTCGATACCGTGGCGCCATCGGTGCCAGCTGGCCTCGCGGGCAGCGCGGTGGACGCCAACACGGTCAGCCTGGCGTGGACTGCGTCGACCGATAACGTCGGCGTGGGTGGCTACTATGTGTACCGCAATGCTGTGCTGATCGCCACCGTGGCCAGCGGCACCGCCTACACCGACAACACGGCGGCAGCATCGACCACCTACAGCTACACGCTCAAGGCATTCGACGCAGCGGCGAATATGTCGGCGCTCTCCGCTGCAGTGAACGTGACGACGCCGGCCAGGGTCGATACGCAGGCGCCGACGGTGCCAGCGGCATTGGTCAAGTCCGGTATCACCGATATTGCCGCCAGCGTCAGCTGGACCGCATCGACCGACGACACCGGCGTGACTGCCTACCTGGTGCTGCGCAACGGCGTGCAAGTCGCCAGCACTGCAGCCACCAGCTATAACGACACCGGCCTGACTGCCTCGACCACCTACAGCTACACGGTCAAGGCGCGCGATGCGACCGGCAATACCTCGGCCGCGAGTACGGCGCTGAGCGTGACCACCACCGCCACTGGCGGCAATTCTGCAACGGTGTATTACAAGAACACCGCCAACTGGAGCACGGTGAACATCCACTATGCGCCAACCGGCGGCAACTGGACCACCGTGCCCGGCGTGGCGATGAACAGCGCCTGCACCGGCTGGAAAGCGATGACCATTTCGCTCGGCTCCGCGGCCGGCTTGCAGGCAGTTTTCAATAACGGCAGCGGTACCTGGGACAACCACGGCGGCGCCAACTATGCGCTTGGCACCGGCCTGTCGGCGGTCAACGCAGGCGCGGTCAGCCTGGCCGATCCATGCGTCGACGACGCGATCGCGCCATCGATACCCGCTGGCCTGAGCAGCAATAATGTCAGTGCCAATGCGCTCGGACTGGCATGGACTGCGTCGACCGACAACGTGGGCGTGACCGGCTACAAGGTGTTGCGCAACAACGTACAGGTCGGCACCACGGCCACGCCAAGCTACGCCGACAGCGGGCTGGCCGCCGCCAACGCCTACAGCTACACGGTGCAAGCCTACGACGCGATGGGTAACGTGTCGGCCAGCAGTGCGGCACTGGCCGTCACCACCAGCGGCGCCGGATGCCAGGTCAAGTTCACCACGGCCAACGCCAATACGGTGACCGGCCAGTCGCTGCGCGTGGTGGGCAACCAGGCGGCATTGGGCAGCTGGGCGCCGGCCAGCGGCTTTGGCCTGACGATCCAGGGCAGCGGCGCCAACGTGCCATGGAGCGGCACCGTGACCCTGCCGCCGTCGACCACCATCCAGTACAAGTACGTGAAATGGAATGGCTCGGCGGCGACGTGGGAAAGCAACCAGGCGACCACCTCGGGCAACCGGGAATACACGACGCCGGCCTCGTGCAGCACGGTCATCGACCATAACGACGGCAACTTCAAGCCCTGACGGGTGCGCGGGCTGCTACTTCCGGTAGCGGCCCGCTTCAGAATTTTCTCGCCTCACCCCGCCTGCCAGCGCATAATTGCAAAATGGCATGACGGGGCGATCATGATGCGATTACCAACTATCAGCACCGTACTGGGACTGTGCGCAGTGCTCGGGCCTGCCGCCGCGCAAACGGCGCCGCCCATCGAGACCGTGGAAATTTTCGGCAAGGGCCAGACCCGCCAGGTGCAAAACATCACGCGCCAGGACCTGGCCGACGCGTTGCCCGGCACCAGCCCCCTGAAAACCCTGCAAAAACTGCCCGGCGTGAGCTTCCAGTCGGCCGATGCGTTCGGCGCCTACGAATGGTCGACCCGCCTTTCCGTGCGCGGTTTCAGCCAGGGCCAGCTCGGCTTTACGCTGGACGGCATCCCGCTTGGCAACATGAGCTACGGGAATAACAACGGGCTGCACATCAGCCGCGCCATCATTCCGGAAAACCTGCGCCGGGTCGACCTGTCGCAGGGATCGGGCGCGGTCGGCACCGCCTCGACCAGCAACCTGGGCGGCACGGTGCAGTTCATCTCGGCCGACCCGCCCGATGTGGCCGGCATCCGGGCGTCGCAGAGCGTCGGCAGCCACGCCATGCGGCGCAGCTTCGTTCGGCTCGACAGCGGCCTGCTGGACTCGGGCACCGCGCTGTCGGCCAGCGCGGTGCGCCAGCACGCGGAAAAATGGAAAGGACAGGGCCCGCAGGACCTGACCCAGTTCAACAGCAAGCTGGTGCACGGGAATCTCAGCGCTTTCTACAATTATTCCGACCGCAGCGAAAACGATTACCAGGACCTGTCGCTGGACATGCGCGACCGTCTGGGCTGGGACTGGGACAACTACGCGCCCGACTGGCAGCGCGCGCTGCAGGCCGCGCGCGGCATGTTCAGCGGCGCCGTCAACAACCGCGACGACGCCTATTACACCGCGCGCGGCTTGCGCAAGGACCACCTGGCCGGAGCCGCGCTCGACCTGGAGAACGATGACGCCAGCCTGCGCATGAAAGCGAGCGCCTACTATCACCGCAACGAGGGCCAGGGCCACTGGTACACGCCGTACACGCCCAGTTCGGCGGAGGTGCCGATCTCGGTTCGCAGCACCGAATATGGCGTGCGTCGGCACGGCCTGATCGCCGACCTGAGTTGGAAACACGGCGTCCACACGGTCAACGGCGGCGTCTGGTACGAGCATAACCTGCATGACCTGGCGCGCAATTTTTACGCGGCCAGCGGCCCGGACGACACCAATCGCTTCCTCAGCAATCCGATGCTGACCGGCTTCGCCCAGCAGTTCGTGGTGCGCACCACGCAGTTCTACCTGCAGGATACGGTGGCGCTGCTCGACAACCATCTGCGGCTCAACGGCGGCGTCAAGCAGCCCAGCGTCACGATAGCCGCGACCAGCATCAATGCCGAGCGCGCCGCCGGCACGCTGAAGGCGAACAAGGGCTTGCTGCCGCAACTGGGCCTGAACTACGACCTGGACCGGGATGACGAACTGTTCGCCTCCGTGTCGCGCAACCTGCGCGCGTTCGAGGCCGGCGTGTACGGCCAGTTTTCGCAAAGCCAGCAAGCGTTCGATGCCCACGGCGCCCAACTCAGGCCCGAAACCTCGACCAGCGCCGACCTCGGGCTGCGTTTCACGCGCGCCGGCGTGACCGGGTCGGTGGCGCTGTACAAGGCCGATTTCCGCGACCGCCTGCTCAGCGTGGCGACCTGCGCCGGCGTGGTCGGCTGCCCGAACACGGTGGTCAACGTAGGACGCGTGGCCACCACCGGGCTCGAGTCGGCGGCCAGCTGGGCGATCCGCCGCAACTGGACCTGGTTCAATTCGATCACGCTGAACCGCTCACGCTACGGTTCGGATTATCGCGACAACGGCGTGCTGGTCGCTGTCAGCGGCAAGCAAGTGGTCGATGCACCGGCCGTGCTGATGCACACGGAACTGGCCTATGACGACAAGCACTGGTTCGCCCGGCTCGCAGGCCACTACACGGCACGCCGTTACTACACTTTCACCAACGACGGCCAGGTTGCGCCGTTCACCGTGTGGGACCTGGGCGCCGGCATCCACCATGGTACGCTGACCGTGCAGGCGAACATTGGCAACCTGTTCAACCAGCGCTATTTCAGCACCATCGGTTCGAATCAATTCACCGCGTCCGATCCACACGGCCTGTTCGCCACCATGCTGACCGGCGCGCCGCGCGAATTATTCATCACAATCAGTGGGAAACTCAGGTAGCCTCGATGCCACGGTGATACTTGGTGCGACGACTGCCCAGCGAGTGGAGATCAATGAGAAAGACGCGTTTTTGCAGCCTGGTATGCGGGCTGGCCATGGGCCTGGCCGCAGCGCGTGCCGTCGCCGGTCCCCATTCCGGCATCTCGATCGCCATTTGCGATGATGAAAACGAATGGCCGCCCTATTCCTATTACCAGAGGATCGACGGAAAAAAAACCGCCACCGTTACCGGTTTCGCGGTGGCCGTCATCGGCGATATCTTCAGCCGGCGCGGGGTCGATTACTCGATCTTGCTGATTCCCTGGCCGCGCTGTCTCGCGGTCGCGATGCTGGGGAAACAATACGGCATGGTGCTCAATATGTCGTCCAACGATGAGCGCACCAGGACCTTTCTGTTGTCGCGCCCCTATTACGCGACCACCACTTATTATTATTATTCGCGCCGCAATTATCCCGAAGGCTTGCCGATTGCGAGCGCCGCCGATCTGCACAAATACCGGGTGTGCGGGGTGCAGGGATATAACTACGAGGGCTACGGCCTGGCGCCGGGCGCAGTCGACCAGGGCGCGAGGAATTTCGAGGCGCTGATCAGCAAGGTGCAACTGGGGCGTTGTGCCTTGTTCCTGGAAAAGGACGAAGTGATGATGGGCTATGCGGCGATCGGCAAGAATTACCTGGCCGATCCGGACATCGGCAAAGCGCCCCTTCCCGGCGTGAAACCCAAGCTATTCTATTTCGGCATTTCGAAACGCTATGCGCACGCCGAAGAAGTGCGCGCCCTGATCGACGAGGAACTGCAGCACATGGAATCGAACGGCAGGCTGGCGGAGTTATGGCGCAAGTCCAGCCCCCAGGCCGGCACACCATAAGCTGCACCGGTCAGCGGCCGAACGGTGGTTTCAGGGCGCACAGCTGGCCCGGTCCGCGGCCGACGCGGAATCGAAAATCGTCCCCATCTGGACCACTTCGAAATCCGACGGCCTGATCGTGCGCAGGTTCTTCAGGTCGTCGTTGTCCCAGCGTGCGTCGGGCGCGCCGGTGATATAGAAATTCGAACCGATGTCGGCGAGGATGATCCCGTAGCGCTGCATCGCGGTCAGGATGATGCGGTTGGTTTGCGAATAGCCGCCGATATTCACGCTCGCCTTCAGGCGCAAGCGCATGCCCATCGGGGTTGGGAATGCGCTGCTGGTATTGCTGCCGTTGACCCAGTGCCGGGCCGGCGTGACGAACATCGGACTGACGCGGCTGCGCTGCAAGGTGAAGCGGATCGGATGCGTGATCGCGCCGGCGGCCACTTCGTCGTAGCGCACCAGGCCCGGGAAGATCGGCAGGCCGGCCGCGTCGGCCGAGGTGTAGCACAGCGGACGCAGGGCATTGCTGTCGAGGTCGAATTGCGCGCCAGACGACGCTCCCCAGGACGTGCCGCCGGCCCCGAGGCTGGCGTTATAGAGTTCAAACAATTTGTGATTGGCGGCGTCCACCGTGATGACGTGGCTATCGCCGCCACTACCGTTGCCTTCGATCGGTGCGTTGAGCGGAATCGGGAATGGGCCGGGGTCGCTTTCGGAACCGTAGTTGCCATCGTAGGCGTTGGCGCGGTATGTCACCGGAACTAGTGCCTGATTGGCGCAGACCACGACAAAGGGAATGCCGATCGGTGCGCCAAGGTACAAGCCGCTGCCGAAGTCCGCGAACGGTGGTGCTGCCGTCTGGTCCAGGAAGCTGATGATCGCGTTCGAATGCGGATCGAGCGGTGCCGTCGATATGTCGGTGCGCCAAGGATTCGTCGACGGAAAGATGCTGAGGCTGCTGAGACCGCACGGGGTTGGCGTTGGCGTTGGCGTCGGTGTCGGCGTCGGTGTCGGTGTCGGTGTCGGTGTCGGTGTCGGTGTCGGTGTCGGTGTCGGTGTCGGTGTCGGTGTTGGCGTAGGGGTCGGGCCAGAGCCGCCGCCACATGCTGTCAGCGCCCAGACGAGTCCGATCATGCCCGCGTGTTGGATAGAAGTTTTGATAATGCCCCCGAAGTCACTCGCCGAAGGGAAAACTATACCGCGTATTTACCGCACCACAGTTGCTCAATTGCAACCAAATGTAGGAAATATTGACAGTTGAACCTGCGGAACGCAAAAAAGCCCCGGCATCTCTGCGGGGGCTCTTGGGAATAACTAGCCTGACGATGACCTACTTTCACACTGGTTGCAGCACTATCATCGGCGTAAAATCGTTTCACGGTCCTGTTCGGGATGGGAAGGGGTGGTACCGATTTACTATGGTCATCAGGCATAACTGGTACTGGGATCGCCCCCGATTGGGCCGCGATTCCGGATAATTTGTCATGCAGGCGCGTATTATAGCGCAATTACCCTGCCAGCGATAGCGGCGACGTTTCGGCAGGCCAGGCGCGTCAGTACAACTTTTAAAAAGACGAAAAAAACCCCACATTTCTGCGGGGTTTTTCTCTTATAACTAGCCTGACGATAACCTACTTTCACACTGGTTGCAGCACTATCATCGGCGTAAAATCGTTTCACGGTCCTGTTCGGGATGGGAAGGGGTGGTACCGATTTACTATGGTCATCAGGC
>JANYGW010000134.1 GCA_025359245.1 Massilia sp. | reverse complement strand
AGCACCCGCGCGACCACCAGCGAGGCCAAGACGGCGAGCGAGGCGGTCCAGCCAAACTGTTTGAAGAATTTCCCTGCCACGCCACTCATAAAGGCCGTGGGCAAAAACACTGCGATGAGCGTGAAAGTGGTCGCCACCACGGCCAGACCTATCTCGTCGGCCGCTTCCATAGCCGCCTCATATGGCGTCTTTCCCATGCGCAAATGACGCACGATGTTTTCAACCTCGACAATTGCATCGTCGACCAGGATGCCGATGACCAGCGACAGCGCCAGCAGCGTGATGACGTTGATTGAAAAGCCCAGCAGGTTCATGCCGATAAAGGCTGGAATCACCGACAGCGGAAGCGCCACCGCGGACACAAAGGTGGCGCGCCAGTCACGCAGGAAAAGCCATACCACCAGCACCGCCAGAATGCCGCCTTCGTAAAGCAGGTGCATTGAGCCGTCGTATTCTTCCTGCACCGGCTGGACGAAGTTGAAAGCCTCGGTGAGTACAAGATCGGGGCGCTGCAGCTTGAGTTCGGCCAGCGCTTTTTGCACCGCCGCACCGATGGCGACTTCGCTTTCGCCGCGGCTTCGCGAGACCTCGAAACCGACCACCGGCTGGCCATTTAGCAGAGCGGCGGCGCCCGGCTCGGCGGTGGTGTCGCTGACGCTGGCGACATCGCTCAGCCGGATGCGCCGACCGTCGCTCAACGCCAGCTCCAGCCGGCCGAGTTCTTCAGCCGATCTGACGGTGGCTAGTGTGCGCATCGGCTGCTCGCTGCCGCCCAGGTCGGCCCGCCCGCCGGCTGCGTCAAGCTGCACCTGACGCAGCTGGCGTGAAATGTCGGTGGCCGTGGCGCCCAGTGCCTGCAGGCGGGACGGATCGAGTGCCACGCGCACCTCGCGCGACACGCCGCCCACCCGCTTGATGGCGCCGACACCGCGCACCGCCAGCAGCTTGCGCGACACGTCATTGTCGACAAACCAGGACAGCGCTTCCTCGTCCATGCGCAGCGAACTGACGGTGAAGGCAAGCACCGGCTGGCCCGCCAGATCGAGTTTGCTGACCACCGGGTCGCGCACATCACCGGGCAGCTCGGCGCGCACGCTGGCCACGGCGGCGCGCACATCGTCGACCGCTTCCTGAACCGGCTTTTCGAGCCGGAATTCGGCGACGATGCTGACGCCGCCGTCCTGCACGGTGGTGTGGATGTGCTTCAGGCCCTGCACGCTGGCGATGGCGTTTTCAAGCTTGCGCGCCACCTCGGTTTCCAGCTGGGCCGGTGCCGCCCCGGGCAACACCGCCGACACCGATATGGTGGGCAGATCAATGTCCGGAAAGTTCTGCACTTTCATGGCCTTGAAGGAGAGCAGGCCGGCAAAGGTCAGCAGCACGAACAGCATCACGGCGGGAATCGGGTTCCTGATCGACCAGGCGGAAACATTCATGGCTAAATGCTCCTTATTTAATAGCTGCCGGTGCCGAAGAATCCTGGACGAGAGGCGGATTTGGCGCTAAAACGTCGCTGATGCGTACCAGATCGCCGTCGTTCAGGAAGCCTGCACCGTTGACGACGATGCGGGTCTGAGCAGCTAAGCCCGAGATGATCTCGACCCGGTCACCGGCCAGCCGCCCGGTTTGTACCTTGAGCTGGGTGAGGCGCTGGTCAGGATTGACGCGAAACACGTAGTTAAAGCCGTCGCGCACCACCAGCGCGAGTTGGGGAATGGTTAGCGCGGCTGTGCTGCCGAGATCGAATTCACCCCTGGCAAACATGCCGGCCTTGGCAGGTGATACGGTCCCGGCCGATACCGGCAAATCGACATAAACCAGCGCGGCGCGGGTTTGCGGATCGACGGTCGGCGCGACCATGCGGACCCGGCCCGCAAGCTGTGCGCCGCTGGCCGCGATGACCGTGACGGGCGTGCCGGCCTGGATGCGGCCCAGCTCGGCCGAGGTGACTTCGGCGCGCCACTCCAGCCGCCCACCTCGAATCATGCGAAACAGCTCGGTGCCCGCACCCACCACCGCGCCCACGGTGGCGGTACGCGCGGAAATCACGCCGCTGTCGGGGGCCAGCACGCGGGTTTGGCGGCCGCGCAACTGCTGTGCGGCCAGCACCGCTTTAGCGGCGTCCACGCGGGCTTGGGCGGTCTGCTCGGCGGTGTTGTACTGGCGGATCTGTTGCGCGCTGAGCGCTCCCGAACTCTCTAGCGATCGCGCGCGCGCGCCGTTATCGGCGGCGTCCAGAGCGGTGGCCTGCGCTTCCAGCAGGCTGGCGCGGGCCTGGGCTGTGTCAGCCTGCGCGCTGTCGGCGGAAAACACTGCCAGCAGCTGGCCGGCCTTGACG